>JAITLF010000034.1 GCA_031278025.1 Treponema sp. | reverse complement strand
ATCCTTAAAATGACGAATCTCCTGATTCAGATCATTAATATAGGTGAATATCCCTATACTCTGAAGGAGAGAATAGTTCGCGATTATAGCCGGATTCGATAAAAAATCTTCTTTATTATCTGTCATATTACGTCAAGGAAAAATGATCCGCCACAGTCTGCCTCCATTCAGCCCGATTCCCCTTATCTTCCCACTCAATGATTTTTTTTACTTTGAAGTTTCGGATATCATGAGGATTAGCGAAATAAACAACTCCGAACCGGCCTCCCCCTAGATAGGTAACCGTATCCCCTTTTTCGATTTTTTCATTTTCCGCGATTTGTGAAACAATACAGTCAAAATGCGCCGGACTCCTGGTAATTCTATCCGTTACTGCGGAAGCGATATCTTTGATAGGTTTCCCGCAAATAGAACAATCCGGCATAGGAAGCGGGGCTACAGGCAATTTTACCGCAGTCCATTTAGGCCGGTCATACAAGGCTCCTCGTTTTTTCTCAGCATGATAAGCCCCCCCCCCTTTTTTCTTACTTTGGTTCTGTTGATTATTCTGCCAGCCATTGCCGCCTCTATCCCGGCGCTTGAAAGGTTTTCGCTGGTTATTTCCGTCTTTTCCACTGCCGCCCATGAATCACACCTCCTTCTTGAGAAATATCCAAAAACTCATTGCATAGAACCAGGGCAATTCTCTGAATAGCTTCGTTGAGATACGCTTCATTATCGAGCTTTTTACGGAGAAGTTCAATTCTGGAATGAGACATCCGGTCCTCTTGTTCGATTCCGATCATACGCACTCCGTAAACGCCGATTCAAGGTGGATTACTTTTTCGGGACCGATAAAAATGACATCAAAACGAACAGCCATACTATTATATTCTCGATGAACGGAAAGAAAATACTTAGCGGTTTCTATGATCCTCCGCTGCTTTTTCCCATCTATCCCATAGGACAGGTTTTCGATCCCATATACAGACCAAGCTTTTACTTCAATGAATACCAGCGTATCTCCGTCCACCGCGATAAGATCGACTTCCCCTGCTGGAGAACGGACGTTGCGAGCGATGATCCGCATTCCCGCCGCTTCCAGTTCGGCTACGGCCCTGTTTTCGCCTTCCCGGCCCTTGTTCATGCCCGTTTCGCGTAATCCCGGTGATTGAGCGCCCTGGTGATAAAAAGGTTCTTCTCCCTGAGGAGGTCGATGACGTTCCCTTCTTGAGACTGAATCGCCGTGCCTCTTTCATCAATGAGAATCCGTATCTTAGGCCGCAGGGGAGTTTTCTTCCTGACATCGGTAACCCGCGCCTCAGCGCCGGTATTCAGTCGTATGACCGACCCTATGGGATAAATTCCCATGATTCAGACAAAAGTCTTAAGTACATCCGGATCAAACCGGCGGGAATTGTCGGAAAGAATGTTCTTCAAGGCCTGGTACCCTATCATGGAATTCCGGTAGGGCTTTTCGCTCACCATGTCTTCAAGGGCATCCGCCACCGATACGATACGCACACCTATGACGATCTCCTGCCGCCGAAAATGACGGGGATACCCCTCCCCATTCCAGTATTCATGGTGCTGTATGACAATACACCCCACCTTTTCGGGAAATTCGTGTTCCTTATAGACGACATCGTAGGAATAGAAGGGATGGATCTGCATCTGCCGGGTTTCATCGGGGGAAAAGTGCCCGCGCTTATCGAGGATCTCCCGAGGCAGCCGAAACATCCACACATCATGCAGCAAAGCGCCGGTAATAAGCTGCCGCAGATTCTGTTCAGAATACCCAAACTCCTCCGCTATCAGGGCCGAAAGTATGGCGGTGTTTATAAAATTTTTGGCCAGCCTGCGGTTTGGCGTTTCGCTCCCCAGAATAAATCCTATGGTGGTGATCCGGTTCGCCCGTATAGTCTGGATCATCTCTTCCGTTAGGATGGTAACAATCCGAGCATCCGGAATCGCGCCGGAAGCTATACCGACAAAAAACGCATCAATTCCTTTGATGATATCCAGATAATTCCAGAAAATCAGGTCGATCTGCTGATCATCGGGGAGTATCCTGCCCATTAGCACCGCTTCTTCCGCCTGTTCCGCCGCATCCTGTTCAGAGGACCTTCCGTCATCCGCCTGCCCCACATCCTGTTCCGCAATCGCTTCATTGGGATCGGGAACCACTCCCGGAGACATGCTCATGATGGCCCCATCGGTTTCAACCGATTCTATATGCCAAGAATGGAGCTGTTCGATGTCCTTTTCCCGCATTTCAATCCCCGCAGGTACAAAAAAATTATCATCATCAATGTAGCCAGGTTTTGAAAATACAAGACCTGCCCGCAGGGTGTTAACCGGGACCTTCATCCAAAATCTTCCTTTGTGAATACAAACGCCAGTATTTTTGTCACCGCTTCCCAGCACCACCGGGGCACATAGTCTCCCGCCCTATGACCGGCCGTCAGCGCCGCCGCACTTCCGGGTTATACCCGATAGCCGATGCTATTTTCCATATCCCGGGGTCCTCTACGACAGCAACCCCCGCCTCCCACGCCAGCGCGATGATCCGCTCTGCCTCCCAACCCTGACCGGAAGCAACAATTCGGGGGATCCCTTTGTTTTTCGATTTTATACCTCCTCATCTATAGAAGACAAGGCTTTGTCTTTCCATTCCGCCAGGAATGATTCGCTGTCCCTCAGAATCACCCGTCCACCCAGGGATCCCAAAACCTCCTGGATTTCCCGTTCCAGAACTTCCCGTTCCCTCGGTTCCGGTAGCGGCCATAGGGAAACCTACGTTTCTGTGTCCCCTTGCGGGCGGTTCACCACAAACAGCCAGCGCCGATCTTCCCCGGCAATATCCACCGCAAGCCGGGCATCTTCCCGCTCGATCCCGGTCCTTACCCGTACCGAAATCCTGAACCGCTTCCCCCCCGCCGAAACCTGAAGGGGGTAAACCATCCAGTATTCCCCGTCTTTGCCGGGTATACTATTCAATAGACTCAATAACGGATCTTCCCTGTCTATACTATTCCGAATTTCTTTGAGTGCTTTCGTGTTTAATTTCCCGGACAGGGAAACCTGGCCGGATTCATCTTCGGAATCTTTAGACGGACGGCCCCTTCGATCAAAGCCATCCCCGCCCGGCTCCTCTTGTCCCTGTCTGCCCTTTTGATTCCGGCTGGCGTCGAGATCTATGGCCGCCACATACCTCGCTAGGGCTTCCGGGGTAAGGACCGCCCCTTTAGTGGCGGCGGCTACGGCGGCAAGAACGACGGATTCCCGGAACGTTTTGAGGGACAGAACCTCCCGCCGGAACTTCGCGAGCAGGACTGGGTCTAGAGTCAGGGAAAAATGACGCGCAAAGGTAACAAGAGCGGTGGAAAGAGTATCTGAAGGAAGGTTCAGGGAGCGAATCAGTTGGGCCAAATCTTTTGTCCTGGTTTGCTGCGGGGAATACACCTGGGACATACCGAACACCGAAACTTCGGTACCCGGTCCAGAAATCCCTGAGAAAAAAGCTGTCTGAATGGAAAAATTGAAACCCTCGGAAGGCGGCAATACCTTACTAAAAGATACAACACCACTTAAACCGGATGTCTTGACAGGAGGAGCAGACGTAATGGGTTCCAGCCCCACGGGCAAGCGCTTTATACCTGAGTCAAAGCAGTCTTTGCCACAGGTTTTTTCTTGCTGATAAGTTCCTTGATCTTAGCGGCCTTGCCGATCTTATCCCGAATGTAGTAGAGTTTAGCCCGGCGGACCTTACCAGGGCGGACAACTTCTACCTTGGCGACACGGGGGGAGTGGAGGGGGAACACCCGCTCAACCCCAACGCAGTAGGAATTCTTTCTGACTGTGAAGGTCTTTCCCAATCGGGCGTTTTTAATGGCGATAACCAAGCCTTCGTAGATCTGGATCCGTTCATTCTTACCCTCGACGATTTTAAAATGAACCTTTACGGTATCTCCGACTTTAAAGTTACCTACATCGTTTTTCATTTGAGAGTTTTCAATCGCCCTTATCTCGTTCATCTTTCCACCTCAGTTCCTCTATGAACCGGCCGGTTTCCCGGTCGAACAGTCCCAGGGTTACTCCCCGGTCTATTAAATCCGGTCGTACGGCCAGGGTTTTTTCCACCTGGTTTCTGCGCCGCCACCGGCGAATATTTTCATGATGCCCGGAAAGCAGAATTTCAGGAACCCTCAATGTAGCATAAACCTCCGGGCGTGTATACTGGGGATATTCCAGCAAATTCCCGGAAAAGCTCTCTTCCTCCAGCGATTCAGGGGTAATCACCTCGTTCAGGAGCCGGTAGGTCGCGTCTATCAGCGACAGTGCGGCCACCTCCCCAGAGGAAAGCACATAATCTCCCACGGAAATCTCATCGTCCACGTAAAGGTCGATGATGCGCTGGTCTATCCCCTCGTAACGACCGCAGATAAGAACCAGTTCCGCTTCACCGGCCAATTCTCGTGCAAGGGCCTGGGTAAAGGGCCTCCCCGACGGGGAGAGGTAGATTACCTGCCTGCCGGCGGCCTTCCCGGTAACCGGACAGGGTTTGACCCCCACAGACTCCAGGGCCAGGCCCAGGGGTTCCGGAAGCATCAACATACCGGCACCCCCGCCATAGGGAGCGTCATCGCAAGAGTGATGCCTGTTCTGGGCAAAATCCCGTACATTCACCCTCCGGTACTCAACGATGCCCCGGCTTATTGCTTTTGCCATGATGGAAGCGGCAAAATAGGCGTCGGTAATTTCCGGGAAAAGGGAAAGCACCGTATACTTCATTTATACGCCGCCTTCAAGAATCCACCTACAGAGGAATACAGCCCGGCCCTGCTCCGGACTGACCTCACCGAAAAATTCTTTTCTAAAGGGGACCAGATGGAGTTCCCCCGAAGGGAGCCTTACTTCCACCAACTCCCCGCCGCCGCCTTCTAGAACGTCCGCCACCTGGCCCAGGACCTCTCCATCTTGGGAGACCACAGCTATACCGTGCAGGTCCCCGATATAGTATTCATCCGGCCCCAGGGGAGCGGCGTTCTCCCGGCCCGTAACAATTTCCGCCCCAATAAGGGACCTGACGGCCGCAGGGGAGTCTATCCCCTTGAGTTTGATAACCAGGGATTCGCCCTTTTTATCAACCCCCTCCACATCAAAAAACCGTTCTCTACCGTCCCGGCGCAACAACACACGCCGCAATCGGGCGATATGAGCGGTTTCCCCGGAAAGAGAGCGAACCTTGATGTACCCATCCAGGCCGAAAGGAGATCCCAGGAGGCCAACCACGAATTGAGATTTCAATTTGTCAGTCTAAAATCTCCAGAACCGTATGTTTCCCGGAATTTGCGACAGCCGCCTGCAGGACGGTTCTGATGGCTTTAGCGATACGGCCGTGTTTACCAATTACCTTGCCTATATCCCCCAGACCAACCCGCAGTTCCAGGATAGTAGATTTTTCCCCTTCCACAACGCTTACCTTTACCAAAGAAGGGTCATCCACGAGGGATTTCACAATATATTCAACCAAATCTTTTTCCATCATTCCTCCTCACAGACAAAAGCCACAGCCCGGCGCGGGAACCGCCCCCGATCCGCCGGCAATACGGCAATAACACGACCGAATGCTCCGGATATTTCCGCACAGGCTTTTACAGGGAAAAGTTCTTTTTGTTCAGGATATTCCGGACCGTATCGCTGACTTCGGCTCCCTTTCCCACCCAGGACCTAACCTTGTCGGCATCAAAGAGTATCTGTTTATCCGTAGCTTCTATGGGATGATAATACCCCAACTCCTCAATGGCCTTCCCATCACGGGCGGACCGTTTATC
Source organism: Treponema sp. (assembly GCA_031278025.1). Next base: position 3,187 of record JAITLF010000034.1, on the reverse strand, counting down.
CATGACCACGATACGATAACAGGGACGCTTTTTGGTCCCGAATCTTTTCAGTCTGATAGCAGCGCTCATGTCTACCCTCCCCAATTTTCTTAATCTAGCCAAACTCCGGGGCAACCGCACCGTATGTGCGCTAGACGAAATCTGAATGTACCATAGCCCAGGAATTTTGATCAAGCGCCCATAAAAAAAGAAGGGGCAGCCGCCCCAGAGCGTGTCAAAACTTTGTCTTTTTAGTCATTAAGGAGCTAAGAGTAGCAGAGCAAGCAGGTATGATTTTCCAGTAAGCAGGGAGCGGCGGAGAACAACTACCCGGCCAGACATCCTATCAGCCTTTTGCACCCCAGTATATTGATTACCCGCTTTATGTTGCAGGCAAGAAAGGTTAGGGAAAATTCCCCCGCCACATTCCGTAATCCTTTGGTTAAACAATACCCCGCATCCATACTGCGTTTTATCGTTCCAAACGGATGTTCAACGACACTCTTCCGTTGCCTGATTTTTCCGCCGTCCCCTTAATCCGTACGTGTTTGACCGTCAGGCCGGCTTCATTATAGGAGCAGTATGGGATTTAGGGGACAGATTTCGCGGCTAAGGGGAAATTTGGGAATCATCCCAAAACCTAATGCCATGATCGACAGCAACGGCGTCCGCACCACCCGTTTTTATGGGCAAAAATGGCCTGATAGTTTAACTTCTATCAGCCCCGCCCTCGTCGTTGACCATGACGCCATCCGCAATCAGGTCCGCACCCTCTCCCAAACATCGATCCACGCCGCGTCCCTCATCAACCGGGATGTGGATACGACCATCGACTCAGGCCTCATGTTGTCCCCCGAGTGCCAGCATGAAGTGCTCGGCATCACTCCGGAAGAAGCGGAAAAGTGGAATTCGGATGTGGCGTTGCGCTTTGACCTTTTCGCCCAGGATCACCGCGCCTCCCTCACGGGCACGCTCAATCTCTACCAGGCGCAGCGCCTCTGGGAGCGCTGTATCGTCATGGACGGCGAATGTTTCGTAACCCTGGCCTACTTCGCCGACCCTACGCTCCTCTCCCCCCTCCGCTTTGGTACCCTCGACGCCTCGCAAATCCGCGAAAGCGCCTATACCTGGACCGCGGGCTTCATCAACATCGCCGACGGTATTATCCGCAACGAATACGGCGAGGAGACCGGCTGTCAGGTATGGCAGCAGGGGCCGGGGAAACTCATCCCCGAAATGAAAACCATCCCCCGCGTCCATCGCGGCGGCAGGATCATGATGACCCACGGCTACGAGCCGCAGTTCCCCGGCCAGGGCAGGGGCTTTTCACCGTTGGCCGTCTCCGTTCACGACCTCGAAAAACTCTCCGTTCTGGCCCTCGCCGAAACGGAAAAAACGATAAATCAGAGTAATATAGCTTTCACCGTAAAAAATACCGGCGACCGTCCCACGGTAGACCCCTTTGGCGGCACTCCCGATTTTGGCGTTCCTCCCGGATACGGCCCCGGTTCCGTCGCCTTCGGCAATAACCCGGTGCCGCCGGAAGGAGCGCAAAATGTAACCGAAGAATCGTTGGAGCCGCTTTATACCGGCGTTCCCCATACCGACATATGGAAGCCCGGATCAGCCGGTGTGTTCTCCCTCCCCGGCCGCCAGGAGCTTGTCCCCTTCGCCAACACTGCCCCCGGCACGGTCTTTAACATCTTCGTTGACTCCCAAATCTCTTACATCGCCGCCGCGCTGGGCCAGAGCGTGGAAACCGTGCTGATGAAATTCAGCAACAATTATTCCGCAAGCCGCGCCACTCTCATCCTCTGCTGGCGTATCGCCCTCCAGCGCCGCTACAACCTCGCCTGCTATCACCTCGATCCCATCTACGAGATGTGGCTTTCCGAGGAGATCGCCGCCGGCCGCGTATCAGCCCCCGGCTGGCAGGACCCCCGCATGAGGGCCGCGTGGCTAAGCATCGCTGGCAGGGTTCGGGGCTCCCCGTTATGGACCCGACCAGGACCGCGCAGGCCGCGAAAATGGCGCTGGAAATGGGGCTCACCACGATGGAGGACGAGGCCATCGAATACAACGGTTCCTCCGCCAAGGCCAACCGCGCCAAGCTCCGGCAGGAATTTTCCGAACTCCCGCAGGCGCCCTGGTCCAACAAGCAGGAAAGCGTAACGGTAACCGGGGGCGCGGCGCGGGCAAGCGAAGAAACAGACACCGAAAATGAGGAGACCGCTGATGACTGAGCATGATGAAAATACCGCAGCTATTCTCCAACGGCTTGAAAAAATAGAAAACCTCCTGGAACGCATGGACCGTGAAATCCACAAAGACGAAACCTGGAAAGCGGCGTTTGGAGTGAAATGGGATCAACTTATGAAAGAACACATTAAAATCCAGGAACACGTCAAAGAAAACTGGGGGCGCTGTACGACACGAAGTCGCTTGATATAGCTGACTAAGGTATTAAAAAGGAGGTGAGAAAAAATGAGTACCCTTTAGTGGACTTTACCCCTTTAGGTAGACACTGTTAAGTTATTCAATCGAGAAATAAATCGGTGCTACTTTAACGTTGTATTTGCACAATGAAATGAGCAAATACATTAGGGAAACGCGATTAGCGTCAAGTTAATCAGCGTTTCACTAGGAACTGTTTGAGAGTTTGTATCGACGGGGTATTCGGCTGATAATGCGGAAGAACATCTGACGGGTGAACACAGCCGGTATCGCAGGGTGGTGAACTTTCTGGTCAACCTGTTGGCGGCGTTATCGGCCTATAGCGTTCTGCCCCATAAACCGTCCATCCGTGGTTTCGGTGATGAAAGGGCGTTACCTTTCCTCGCTTAACTTTTTCATCGAATTCACGTTAATACCCAAGAACCCGTCCCGCGGGGGAATTCAGGCTAAACGTGCCCCACAATTCAGATTGTCTGCCCGTTTCAGGACAGACCTTTACCTGGTGAGTTTTCGGTTTGGAGAGGATAGGGGCGCCGATTCGGGACCCATGGCGGATTGGCGTCGCTTATCCGGGTGCAGGAACAGCGGGAAGTGGAAACAGGAGGCGAAAAGCGGGCTGGATTGCCGTTTCTCCATACCGGGGTCTGACCCCAGTGTCCGAATCCCCCCGCCCCGCTCCGGGCTCCTCCTCCGGCGCCTCCCCCTCCAGTATCCACGACCCGTACCGGTCCCCCCAGATATGCCCGATCCGGCC
>JAITLF010000406.1 GCA_031278025.1 Treponema sp. | reverse complement strand
CCGGTTAACGATGTGCTAAGTCTTTATATTATATAGACTTACGCGATTGGTTCCTACCTTTTTGATAACGGCCTTATCAGTTCCTACCTTTGAGAGTATTGGGGATGGATCAGGTTGGATGGATTGCCGGGGCTTTTCCCCGGGTTGTATCAAATTTACCTCTCAAAAGACCTAAAATCAGGCTTTTATAGGGGTTTGAAGCCATTTGAAGGGGTTTTAACGCCAGTACCGGGACTCGCAGTTTCTCTCGATTTCCTCGCAATTTTTCGCATTTTTTCGCATTTTTTTGCATTCTATTTTTGGAATTATCGGCGGCCTTTTTTCGCTAATTCTTTACATCATATAGACTTACGGCATCGCGGGGGCTCCCCGTGCAATTCCTATTTTCCATGCCCCCCCACATATGGCAAGGGGAGGATAGAGAAGGGACATGGGTGCCTTGAGAGGCGAAGATCAGGACGGTAACGGGATTTGAATGGATCGAGTGGCGGGAAACGTGGCAAGATTTGAAGACCATCGTGCAATATCGGGCGTTCAGGGGCGAAAAGAGGAAAAAGACGGTAGAAATCGACCGATTACATCTTGAGTGGAGATTTTTCTGCGGATGGATTTTTGAAATACATCCGTGGGCATTGGTCGATAGAGAACCCGTTGCATTGGATGCTGGACAAAAATTTTTCGGGAAGGCGAGTGTCGGGAGAGGACGGGGAATGGTGGGGTTAATTTGAATATTCTGCGGAAGATGGCATAACAGCGGCTTAAAAAAATGAAGATGGAAAAGAAACGGGTCAGCGCCTCACGTCGCATGATGCACACCGCGTGAGGATTCTGATTTCCTGTGTGAGGCCTTGTTCTCAGAGTAAACGCCGATACCCTGAGGTATCCTCAAAAAGTATGTCAAAAAAGGCTGTTCCAAAACCTCAATGTAGGGGATTTAGGTGAATAAATTCTGTTCAGAACAGAACAATCGGGGATATGAGCAGAACAACCGGGGGTGAGGAAAGCCGGCGCGGGTTTTGGAACAGCTTCTTTTATTTATATTTATGCTTTTCCCGCTTGATACTTTTCCTTCAAGGCTTCCGCGATCAATGGGGGGACCATGGCGGATACATCGCCGTGAAAAGAGGCCAGTTCCCGAATCGCCGAAGAACGGAGGACAAAATATTCCGGGTCGGTGGTCATGAATATGGTTTCTATCCGGGGATCCAAGGCTTTGTTCATCATGGAAAGCTCGAATTCATAGGCGAAATCATTCACCCCCCGAATTCCCCGGACCATGATACGTATGTCGTGGAGCTTCATATAGTCCACAATCAGGGAATTCCACAGGGCCACGGTTACGTTTTTCCAGGATTTTGTCAGTTCTTTCAGCATGGCGATCCGTTCTTCCGGGGAAAAAAGGCGCTTTTTTTCCCGGTTTTCGGCCACCACGACCACCAGTTCTTCAAAAACACCCCGGGCCCGCTCAATGATATTGAGGTGTCCGAAGGTCGGAGGGTCAAAAGATCCGGGAAAGATGGCCTTTAACATAGTGTAGTAACCATAATGCGGGATGTAACCGCGATCAAGGGGAATTGCGCCAAAATCATTACTTTCTTATGGTTTCTCTAATATGTCCATATATCGGGATTTTTTGCATGTTTATGCAAAAAAACCACCAATGCAACAGGCTGCTGGACAAAATGGCAAATACCGTGGATAGTGAGTGTCCGCCTATAATGTAGACACATTATGGACGGGCTACCTTAAAATTCGCATTTTCGTAGCCTAAAGGCTACGAAAATGTACGGTCTGTCTGCAAAGCAACCGACATTGTGGACAGGCACTAATTAGAGAAGGTTCAGAGCCCCGCTAATCGGGATTTTTATGGATAAATTGCGGTATATGAAAAGGCGGACTGTTGCGGTGTTAGCAGGTTGTTTTCTCATCTTTTCCTGTCAAACCGAAGGGGAATATGCGTCTGTTCTTCCTGTCGAGCCGGTTTTCGACCGTCCGGCGGAGGAAACGCCTTTCACCCCTGTTTCCGCTCCGGCGGAGCCGGCCGTGGTTGAGGAGGAATCTTTTAATTCCCAGCAGGTATCGCAAGAATTGTTTGATACTACGTTAGTTGAGGTTCAGCGGTTCATTACCCGCGTGAACAACATCATCCGTGCCGAAAAGTACGATGATTGGGTAAAAAGTCTGAGCCGGGAGTATATTGAGACCTATAGTTCCCCGGATTACCTGAAAAAAGCTTCCGAGGATCCGCTTTTCAAGAGTAAAAAGATGGTACTTACCAATTTTTTGGATTTTTTTAGGTATAACGTGGTGCCTTCCCGGGCAGATATTGATACGGTTGAAGTTGACGACATTGAATTTATCACTCCGGTCCGGGTAAAAGCGTTTACGGTAAATGCGAAAGGTCAGCGGTTACGTCTGTATGAGTTGGAAAAAGACGGAAATGATTGGAAAATAGTTAATTGAGGCTGTTCCATCGAACCGGAGGTGCGCGTTTAGCGTACAGTCAATTATTTTTTGAACAGCCTCAATTAACATTAATTAAAACAATAAAACAAAATATGGAGGAGTTTGTTTTGAGAAAAGCAGTGCGTTTTAAAATGATTTTGGCGGTACTTTCAGCAGGAGTATGCGTTCTGGCGATGGGGCAGAATTCCAGCGGTGGAAGCAGGGAAATGTCGGTGGAAGAATCGTACCGTCAAGAATCGGTGGAGAACATGATTATCCGCGAACAGAGCCGGGCGGATGGTATGGAAATGAAGCTTATTGCCCTTGAGTATATCAGGGATGCCATTGACCGGGGTAATAGGGGGCCGGAAATTCAGAGCGCCCTGGAATACCTGGCAATGGAGGGAATTATAAATATAATCCGGGAAGGCAACCGGGTTATCAATAACTATCCCCAAGTCAGGGTTAAAGCGGTGGAATACCTTGGGGATATGGGTACGCCGGAAGCGAAAAACCTTCTTATCCGCCTTGTTCATACCGATAAGGAGCCTATGGTCCTTCAGGAAGCGATAAAATCCCTGGGGAGACTCAATACTAACGACGGCAATGAAATAATTAACGCCATATCGGAAGTAGTTATCCGGCGAAATAACCTTAACCTGCCGGATAACCTTCTGGCTTTTTCGGCCCTGGATGTTTACGACAAAATCGCCAAAGCAAACAGCGGACTCCAGGACCCCATGATGGTTCAGACGGTCATCAATATCGCCGAAGGGAACTACTCGCCTAGCGTAAGAAACCGGGCCAGACAGGTCCTGGCTAATCTGCGGGAGTATGCGTCGTCTGGGAAGAAATAGGGCCGGATTTAGTAAGCGTCTGTTGCATTTCGCCCATTAAAAGTACATTTTCTATACATTTCGCTAATGCGGCGGGTTGGACAGACAACGCAGATATCTAACAATGAATCCCATACCTCCGTTGCCGCGTGTAATAACAATACATTTTCTCTTAGCCTGGTTGTTGGATAATAATCCGCGGCATATTCTCCGTATGAGTATTTCTTTTTCGATTGTTTTTTAGTTTGTTATCTTCCCGTATGTTTGAATAGACTTGTTTGAATAAGTAAGATGAATGCGTATTCATAGCAAAACCAGTTCAATTTTATTTTTTCATCTTTCGCCTATGTCAATGATCGTACCGGATGAGGCGGAAAGCGGGATCGCCAAAAAATCAGAAAAACCACTTGACACTCCCCTGTGGTCCACGGTAGAGTAACCACCATCGGTTTGATCCATACAACACAACGGCTCCCGGCCGTTTGTGGGAAGTCATGCTGACGAGAGACTAGCTCATCTGGATAGAGCGTCAGCCTCCGGAGCTGAAGGTGGTGGGTTCGAGTCCCGCGTCTCTCAAAAGGTAAAAAAGTGAATCAACCCTTCCGAAGAGATGTTGAATGAATTCCATCAGGACAAGCCCTTGACTTCTCTATAGTTGGCGGCAATTTCCAGTAGCTTTTCCCGGCTGTTAAGGGCCGGGTCGTCCACCACGGTTTCCAGAAGCTCCTTTAGAACGATTCCCATACCCGGACCGGGTTTAACGCCGATTCCCATGAGGTCTTTGCCGGATACGGCGAGGTCTTTCAGGGAGAGCGCCCGGCTTTGAGCCAGGACCGCGTCCACCCGGCGCATGAGGGGAAGGAGCAGGGAAGGAAAGGGGGCTATGCCGGCCATGCCATAGGCGTCGCAGTTCCTCAGCGCGTAGAGATCCTCCAGGTTTTCTTCCCCCGCCCGGATGATAAAACGCCTGACCGCCGCGTCCGTCCAGGCATCCTCATAGAAAAACATGTGTTCTTCAATAAGATGAACCGCCCCGCGGATTACGGCATTGGGATACCGGTAAAACGTGAGGATGTTCTCCGCAAGCCGGGCGGATTCCCCCTCGTGGTTGTAGAAAGTCCAAACGCCGTCTTTCAGATCGCGGGTACGGGGCTTCCCCAGGTCGTGGAACAGGGCCGCCAGGGTAACGTGAAGGGGAAACCCCCCCGCGGCGGCATAGTCGCAGGCCAGAAGGGAATGATCCAGCACATCAAAGCGGTGGTATCCCTTTTGTTCAACCCCACGGCAGGCCGCCAGGTCCGGAAAGAGGAGCCTAAGGAGGCCGGTCTTCTCCATCAGGCGAAAGGCGGCGGAGGGCCTGGGCGAACAGAGTATCTTGTCCAGCTCATCCCGGACCCGCTCAGGAGAGACCCTGGCCGTGGTTCCCAGCGCGCCGGGAATAGCCTCAAGCGCAGCCTTGTCAACGGTAAAACCCAACTGGGCGGCAAAACGCACGGCCCGCAGGGGCCGCAGCCCGTCTTCGTTGAAACGCGCGTCCGCCGTGCCCACACAACGGATGATCCCCCGCCTGATGTCTTCCGCGCCGCCAAAGGGGTCCACCAGGCGGGCGCCGGGAAGTTCCAGGGCCAGGGCGTTCATGGTAAAGTCCCGGCGGGAAAGATCCTCCCCGATAGCGGCGGCGTATTCCACCCGGCCAGGCCGCCTGCCGTCCCGGTAGTCCGACTCGGTACGGAAGGTAGTCGCTTCCAGGGAAACGCCCTTGTAGCGGATCGTTACGGTTCCGTGGCGGATCCCCGTGGGGATGACGCTCTTGAACAGGGCCATCACCTCCTCAGGCCGGGCATCGGTAGCCAGGTCCCAGTCATGGGCCGTCTTCCCCCTCAAAATATCCCGAACCGCGCCGCCCACCAGAAACGCCTGTTTCCCGGCCCGGTTCAAAACACCGGCGACTTCTTTTAAGAGTGGATGAATTTCCGCGTTGTTCATTGCCCGGCAGTATACTATACTGAACACCCTAAAAAAAGGGACAACCCGGGTAGCGGCGCCATTCGCGCGGAAGGAGGCAATCGGCAATGCGGGGAATCGCGTTTATCGGCGGGGAAGGGCCGTCCCCTAAACGGCGCCAGCGGCTTTCCGAAGGGGCGGCCCTCATCGTTGCCGCCGATTCGGGGCTTATGGCCGCCGAAGATGCCGGCGTAAGGGTACACCTCATCACCGGAGACATGGATTCGCTGGACGACCTGGGCAGGCTCGAAAAGTACCCCCCCCATCACGTCTTCCGGCATCCTCAGGATAAGGACGATACGGATACGGAGCTTGCCCTGCGCCTCCTCTGGGACCGGGGGTGTACCGAGACCTGGCTCATCGGCGGCGGCGGCGGCAGGACGGATCACCTGCTGGCCCTTCGCTCCCTCTTTGAGCGGGACCGGAAACCGGACCGGTGGGTTACCTCCCGTGAAGACATCTTCTGCGTGAGGGAAGGCGCGGTGTTTTCCCCTCCCCCTGACCTGGGGGGAACGCCGCGGCCCGGCGGCATATCGGTCTTTCCCCTGGGAACCGGGCCGTGGAAGGCCGAAAGCCGGGGACTCAAGTGGCCGCTTGCCGGCCTGCCCTGGAACCGGGGGTTTTTCGGCGTCAGCAACGCGGCCCGCGCGGAGGATACGGGGGGAGATTTTGAAGTCCGGGCGCTCCGCGGATGTTTTTTGGTAATACTCGCGCGGGAGGATGAAGATGGCGGCGGTTGTAATTGACGGAAAGGCGGCGGCCCGGCGGATCAGGGAAGAAGTCCGGGAGCGGGCGCTGGCGCTGCGGGAAAAAGGGGTGATCCCCTGTTTGGGGGTTATCCTGGCCGGGGAAGACCCGGCGAGCCTCTCCTACATAACCGCTAAGGAACGGGCATTGGAAGAAGCGGGCATGGCAAGCCGGGACATACGGCTTCCCGCGGATTCCCGCGAAGCGGCGCTCCTTTCCCACATTGCCCGGCTGAACCGGGACCCCGCGGTCCACGGCATCCTGGTGCAGCTGCCCCTGCCCCCCGCCATAAGGGAAGACCGGGTGCTCGCCGCCCTGGACCCCCAAAAAGATGTGGACGGCTTTCACCCGGTATCGGTGGGGAACCTGGTGCTTGGGAAACGGGGCTTCGCGCCCTGCACCCCCCAGGGCGTGCTGGCCCTGCTCCGGGAGGCGCGCGTCCCCCTGGCGGGCGCGCATACGGTAGTGGTCGGCCGCTCCAACATTGTGGGGAAACCCCTGGCGAACCTGCTCTCCCGCCGGGAATACAACGCCACCGTAACCCTCTGCCATACCGGCACCCGGAACCTGGCCCGGTACACCCGGCAGGCGGACATCCTGATTGCCGCGGCGGGGAAGGCGGGCCTTATCACGGCGGACATGATCCGGGAAGGCGCGGCGGTCATCGACGTGGGGGTAAACCGCGTACCGGACGCGGGCGCGAAAAAGGGATACCGCCTAAGAGGGGACGTAGATTTTGAGGGCGCGTCGCGGCGGGCGTCGGTTATCACCCCCGTACCCGGCGGCGTAGGCCCGATGACCGTCGCCATGCTGCTGCGGAACCTGGTTCAGGCGGCGGAGGATTTCAGCCGGCTGTAACCCCCCGGCAGCCGCCTTCCCGCGTCATAACCCCGCGCCCGCGGTCCGAAGAGAGCGGCCCGCGGGCCGAAGAGAGCGGTCTATGAGTTGAAAAGAGCGGTCTATGAGTTGAAGAGAGCGGTCTATGAGTTGAAGAGAGCGGTCTATGAGTTGAAGAGAGCGGTCTATGAGTTGAAGAGAGCGGCCTGCGGGCAGAAGAGAGCGGTCTATGAGTTGAAGAGAGCGGCCTGCGGGCCGAAGAGAGCGGTCTATGAGTTGAAGAGAGCGGCCTGCGGGCCGAAAAGAGCGGCCTGCGGGCCGAAAAGAGCGGCCTGCGGGCCGAAAAGAGCGGCCTGCGGGTTGAAGAGAGCGGCCTGCGGGTTGAAGAGAGCGGCCTGCGGGTCGAAGAGAGCGGCCTGCGGGTTGAAGAGAGCGGCCTGCGGGCCGAATAGAGCGGCCTGCGGGCCGAATAGAGCGGCCTGCGGGTTGAAGAGAGCGGCCTGCGGGCCGAATAGAGCGGCCTGCGGGCCGAAAAG
>JAITLF010000334.1 GCA_031278025.1 Treponema sp. | reverse complement strand
ACACGGCGGTGGAAACCACGCGCTACCACTACGAACACCTGGTACGCGGCCTCAACGTGGAGCGCGGCGACCACTCCAAGCCGGAGGACGCCTACGGCGTGCGCTACGCCTGGCAGGTAGGCGGCGAGAAGCCCGCGTCCGGCGCCGGCCTCCCCAATTCCCGGTTCAGCCGGAAAACTTCCCACGTGGTCCAGCACACGGAAGAAGACAAGGGCAAGACGGCCTACTACGCCACCTGCTACGAAAACAGCAAAGGCGAGATGGGCCCCTGGTCCCCGGTTGAGGAAGCGGTCATCGGGTAACCCACGCGGGGCGGAGCCCCGCGAGGTGCGGGCGGCGCCCCGGCTCCTGCTCCGAGTTGCCTTAATTTGTTTTTTATAGCATACTCACGTCAATGACGGAATTAATTGAATATCATCAAAAACTCGCGGAAGTCCTTCAGGCGCGGCAGCAATGGCTGGAAAAGTCCGAATTACCTCAGTTAAAAGAGGAATTCCGTACTTTTCATGACGCGTTCTCCTCCCTTTTTTCTTTGTTCCTTAAACGAAGAATCCTTGATGAGGACCCCTATAAACAGGATGTAAAGGTTGCGGACATTGAAGTCCCCGACACAAGTCCTTTTCCAGAGACGGAGCGGGTAGCCAAAATGAGCATACGTCTTGCTCAATTTGACAACCAGCTTGATTTTCTTGTGAATTTTTATCAAATCAGCCTTGACTCCCTCTCGGTCGAGAAGATTAAACGAATTCTCGGACTGGTTAAATACATAGACTGGGCTCGTCTCATCGCGGACAACCACGCTTCCTCGAATACCAACGCTATGGTTGTGATGATCGCCCAGGCGCGGCAGGGGACGGATCCCCTAACCGGGAATGTCATCAACCAGGCTTTGGCCGATCTGTACCGGGCTACCGGCGCCATCATGGGTTATTTGAAAGTGGTGGTTGATTATATCCGGGAAACCTACAAGATGGACGTGCGGGAAAAAATAACCGGCGTCATGCAGCCGGCGGATGCCGCCCAAATAGCGCAGATCAAAAAGAGATTTGGCGCGCTTATGCCCGGACAGCCCTTCTACGCCGAGCTGGTGGAAGAGGTTATACAGGAAGATTATTCCGATGACGCCGAAAAGCTCCGGGCGCTGGTCCTGAAAAAGATTGCGGTTCCCGATGCCTCGGCGAAAATCACGAAACCCTCGATTCCTTTGAAGACTGTTTTGATAGGGGGGATATTTTGCCTGGGGGGCGCCGGGTCGACCCTCGCCGAGATATCCGGCAAGGTTGCCGAAAACGCCGATCTCCTTGAAAACCGGCGGAAAAATTTTTACGAGAAACTCATAGAGATGCTGCGGCGGTTGCTGCAAAAGGAGCCTGAACCGGTTGTCTACGAGGTTGAATATTTTGATAGCCTGCGGGCGGTAAAAGTCAGGGAAAATGTGAACCTCAACGCTCTGAAAAATACGATGGACCAAAAAATCAGTTTGCTTCAGAGCTTCAATAACCGGGGGGGCGGTTTGGCCAAATTTGAGGCTATGGAAGAGGCCCAGATACTCGCAATCCTGGAAAGAAATATCCAGGAGGTCCAATCTTTGCATAAGACCCTGTCCGCCCTGGACGATTTTTTTAAGACCGTGGTAGACAAGGAAGACCGGAGTAAGGTTAAAGGGATCAAACCCGAATTGGGATCTATGAAAACCGCCATCGCCAACGCAAACCGCAAACGGCATGACTACAGCGCCCAAAAAGAAGAAGAAGAGCAGTTAAAACGCCTTGGAATCGGTTCCAGGGCGTAGGGGGATCCATGAAAAGGGCTTTCGGAAGTATTGTCGTTATTATTATGACCGCCGGCCTCATCGGCTGCGCCGGGAATCCTTCGCCGGTACGCCCGCCTGCGGACGGTACGGAACAGGGGGCGCGCCCGCCTGAGCCTTCCGTGCCTGAAGACAGCGGGCCGCTTGCCGCGGAACCTAGGCCGGACATCGTGAACCGGGACGAACTTACGATGGTTTTTTTCAGCGAAACGGTGGAGCTGGACTTCCGGAAATCCTACCTTGCCAGCGAGGCTCAGGTTTTTACCGCCTTATACGAGGGCCTCTTTTCCTATCATCCCTTCACGATGGAACCAATCCCCGCGGCGGCCGAAAAATGGGAGCTTTCGGATGATAAGAAGGTATGGACCTTTACCCTGCGGGCGGAGGCCGAATACTGGAACGGGGACGCGGTCAACTCCGGGGATTTCCGCGCCGCTTGGCTTTCCCTGTTGTCCCCCAGGCGGGATTCCCCCTATTCTTCCCTCTTTGACATCATAGCCGGGGCAAAGGATTACCGTACCGGCCTTCTTTCCGATCCCAAGCGTGTGGGGATAGAAACGCCTGACAGCAGGACCCTGATAGTGCGCCTCAATTCCCCGGCATCTTTCTTTCCGGCCATGCTCTGCCATCATTCCTTCAGTCCCATTCATCCCTCCATGCTCAACAAGGGGGACTGGTCGGTTGAGCCGCCGGTGTCCAACGGGCCGTTTTATATCACCGGGCGGGAAGAAAACGTCCTTGTCATGGAAAAGAATCCCCGTTATTGGGATGCGTCACGGGTGGCGCTCAACAAACTCATCTGCCGGTATACGGAGGACCGGGATGAATCTACGTCGTACTGGAATTCCGGGGAAGCCCGATGGGTTTCGGGGGACATAAACATTGACACCCTGACGGACCGGAGCGGCATCGTGGTGAATGCCCTGTTTGCCACCCATTACTATTTCATCCGATCCGCCAAAGCCCCCTGGAACGATTACCGGGTACGCAGGGCGCTTTCGATTTCCCTGCCCTGGGAGCAGCTACGGGAAGGTTTCTATCTTCCGGCCAAGACGCTGATCTACCGGCTGCCGGGTTACCCAGAGGTTGCGGGGTTTGAGGAGCCTGCGGTGGAAGACGCAAAGCGGCTTTTAGCCGAAGCGGGATACCCCGGTGGAGCGGGGCTTCCGGAGCTGGTGATACGCCTGACCCCGTCTTCCGAAGCGGCGCGGATCGGGGGCCTTATGGCCGCCACCTGGATCCGGGAACTGGGGCTGACCGTAAAAATTGATGTTGTTCCCTACGGCCAATACTTCCGGTCCCTGAAAGAGAACGATTACGAAGTTGGATTTTCTACCTGGATAGGGGACTTTGCGGACCCCTATACCTTCCTTCAAATGTGGCGGAGGGATTCCAACCTGAACGACTCCCGGTTTAACGATGCGGATTACGAGGCGCTGATAGACCGGTCCATGACCGAAGATGGGGAAACGCGCTTGAAAACCCTGGCGGAAGCGGAAAAACTCCTCCTGGACCGGGGAACCGTCCTGCCCATCTCCTTTAGCTCTGCCCTGAACATGGTGGATATGGGCGAGCTGGAAGGCTGGTTCCCCAACGCCCTGGACATCCATCCCTTCAAGTATCTGGCGTTCAAGGCGTTCAAGCCCCTGCCGGGAATCGCCTGGGGAACGAATTAAAATCATCCTTCCATAAAACAGCCGGCCAACCGGCGCGTCTTTTCTCTTCCCCATCCGTCCCTCCTTTGGAACTTTCGGAGGCTCCTCCCGCAACGGCGGAGGAGGCCGTTCAGGAATAGGTTCATGCGCCCGCCCGGTTAAAGGAGTAGCTTAAAATTGATTTTTTGAGTATATTACCAACAATGGATAATACGGTGATAGACATTCAGCCAGATATACCGCCGGCGTTTTGCGTTGACCAGCAAGTAGTGTATCCCAGCCAGGGCGTGGGAATTATTAAGGCTATCAATACCAAGGAATTCAAAAATAAAAAAGTCCTGTACTATGTGATTTACCTTGAGGTTTCGGATATGACCATCATGGTTCCGGTTGAAAAAGCGGGAGAACTGGGTATCCGGGCCATTGTTCCGCATGATGAAGCCGAAAGAGCCCTGAACCTGATCGGCGAAGATTTCGAACCTATCCCTTCTGATTGGAAGCTCCGGTATCAGCTGAATTTGGATCTCCTGAAGAAGGGCAGCGTTATGGATATTGCCGCTATCGTGCGGTCGCTCTATCACCGCAGTAAAGTCAAAGAGTTGCCCATCCTGGAGCGGAAACTGTACGACAGCGCCCTGAAACTTCTGGAAGACGAAATTGCCTTTTCCCTTCAGAAGCCCAAAGAAGAGGTGGAAACGCTGATTTTTAACCGCCTCGAAGCGAAGTAACCCCCCGATTTTTACATGGAAAGCACCCCGGTCTCCCCGCGTATCGCCGCAATCATCACGGCGGCAGGTTCTTCCCGCCGCATGGGGGGCGGGGGCGGGGGCCTTAAAAAAGAATATCGTCCTTTGATCCCGCAACGGCTTGGTCCTGGTGGTACGGCGCTTACGGTTTTAGGCGCCGCAGTCCTGGCCTTTGCCGTCTCCCCGCGCATCGGCCTTATCGCCGTTACTGTCCCCGAAGATCCGGCGTCCGGTGAAGAATTGGCCCGCGCCTGCCTGCCTCCTTTGCTTTTTGCACCGGGACCGTCCCGGTATCCCCCGGTCCGTTTTATACGCGGCGGTTCTACGCGCCGCGCCTCTGTCCACCAGGCCCTCGCCTTCCTTGCTTCCTGGAATCCGGCGTATGTGCTTATCCACGACGGCGCCCGTCCCTGGCTGGATGGGGCCCTTATTGAGGGAGTGATAGACGCCGTTATGCAGCACCAGGCGGTAATCCCCCTGCTCCCCCTTACCGAGACCCCCAAGGAACTGGATGACGCCGGTTTTATCGCCCGCCACCTTATCCGCGCCCGGATTGGGACCGCTCAGACCCCTCAGTCCTTTGCCTACCCCGCCATACTCCGGGCCCATGAACAGGCCGCCTTTCGGGAGGAGCGGGATGGCCGGGATTACACGGATGACGCCGAAGTCTGGGGCGAATTTCAGGGTCCGGTGGCGGCCATTCCCGGCTCCCCGGCCAACCGGAAGATCACCTTTCCGGAGGACCTTGCCCCATGATCCGCACCGGCTTGGGCTGGGACCTTCACCGCATGGTACGTGGCCGCCGCTTCCTTCTGGGGGGTGTCGAGATTCCTTCGGAAAAAGGCGAACTGGGCCACTCTGACGGCGATGTCCTGGCCCACGCGGTTACCGACGCCCTTCTGGGGGCCGCCGCCCTGGGCGACATCGGGGAACTCTACCCGCCGTCGGACCCCGCCTGGAAAGATGCCGATTCCCTAGCCCTGCTCCGTTCCGCCTATAAGAAGGCGCAGGAGGCGGGCTGGCATCTGGTCAACTTGGATTGCGTGGTTATCTGCGAAAAGCCCCGCATCCTCCCGTACCGGGAGGCCATCCGCGCATCCCTGGCGGACGTACTGGCGGTGGATGCCGGTTCTGTTTTTGTCAAGGGAAAAACCGCCGAGGGCATGGGACCCGCCGGCGAGGGTCAGAGCGTGGAAGCCCTGGTTACCGCCCTCCTGGAATGTCCGGACAACCTGCCGGGCGATGGCGTCCCAAACCCGGCCCGCCGCCGCAGTCCATGAAAATTCAACAAAGCCCGCCGGTTTCACCCTGGGACGGGGTATTCGCCGCCCTGGAAACCTGGTATGCCCGGCACGAGGGGGACGAAAACCGGGAAAACACCGAAGGGTCGGCCCCTGTTGCCGCCGACCCTTCGGTAACCGCCATAGCCGGGCTATACCGCCGGGACCCCTGGGCGGTGCTGGCGTCCACCATCCTAAGCCTTCGTACCAAAGACGAAGTTACCCTGTCCGCTTCAAAGCGGCTCCTGGAAAAAGCGCCTACCCCGGCGGCCCTGCTTTCCCTGAGCGAGGAAGAGGCCGCCCGGCTGATATACCCGGCGGGGTTTTACCGGACCAAAGCGGCCAACCTCAGGAAGATTGCCCGTATCCTCCTGGAGCGGGAGGAGGGCCAGATTCCCGCAGATATGGACAAGCTGCTGGCCCTGCCGGGGGTAGGGCGGAAAACCGCTAACCTGGTCCTCTCCGAAGCTTTCGACATAGATGCCATCTGCGTTGACATCCACGTCCACCGTATCTCCAACCGCATGGGCTGGTTCGGCCCGGATGGTACAGCCACTCCGGATAAGACCGAAGCGGTCCTGCGCGGCATTCTTCCTAAAAAATACTGGAAGCGGATCAACGCCCTCCTGGTTCGTTACGGCCAAATAATATGCCGTCCCGTCAGTCCGTTCTGTTCCCGGTGTGTCATCAGTACCTGGTGTTCCCGGTGTGGGGTAGGCAAGACTCGGTAAGAACCAAGGAGCCTGTTAATTCAGGCTCAAAAGCGCCGGTATCAAGAATAGTAATTTTTGTATATACTCCGTATGTTTTTTTAGACATAAGCCGATTTTAATATATAGCTATTTATTATCGGCATTCGTATTTCTTTACTATATATGAAAATATACAAATTAAATTTATTTTAATTGCGCCTGAATTTGGCATGGAATTTGCTCATAAATAGATATGAATAAAATAAATTTTTTAAAAGAACAGCATACCTTTTTTTGTGTTCCGTTTTGGCGCCTTGGGGCGGTTATAAACATGGGGGAACTGAAAACCGAGCTGGTCAGAAAAACCCTTCATTTTCTTATCGCCCTGAGTCCCGGCATGGCTGCGGTAAATCGCCCGTTCACCGTCGCGTTATTGATGACCGGCATTCTTTTTTATACCTGTATGGAAAACTTCCGGCTTTCGGGCATAGCGATTCCCCTTATTTCCTCCATAACCGCCATGGCCGCCCGTACCCGCGACCGGGGCCGGTTTGTGTTAGGTCCGGTAACCCTCGGGCTGGGCGCCCTTCTTGCCCTGCTTCTGTATCCCTCTCCGGCAGCCTCTATCGCCATCTACGCCCTGGCCTTTGGCGACGGGTTCGCCAGTCTTGTAGGCAAATTCTTTGGACGCCTGCACCCTGTTTTTATGCAGGGCAAGAGCGTGGAAGGATCGGCGGCCTGTTTCGGTGCGGTGCTCATTTCCGCTCACGCGGTCTCCGGGAATTTCGGCCTGGCCTTTCTTGCCGCCATTACCGCTATGGTTGTGGAAGCCCTGCCCCTGGAAGACTATGACAACATAGCCCTTCCCATTACCGTCGGCTTTGCGGCCCAGATATTCATGATGGTATAGTCTGAATTGTAGTCGTATATTGTCGTCTTATCTTAAAGCCACAGATAAACCCGGTGTAGCTGGTTGCAGATGAACCAGGTGCCTGCTACCAGAATCGCCAAACCTGCAAACGGGGTAGCCCAGGTATCCGCCGTCAGGAGCAAGCTTCTGCCCAGGCTAACCAGAAGGGCGCCGACGCCGATGAGTATATATTCCCGTGCGCCCCGGATATAGGCGGATACAAAGAAACTCGCGGTGGTAATCAGGATGATGCCTATTTCCACTAGTTTGAACATAGAAGCATACCCGCTGATAAGGCACAGGGTACTGTCCCAGGAAAAGCCGTCTATAGGCATACCCAGGGCGACAATCAGGGCGGCCCCTACGAGGAGCAGGATAACGTTCCCCGGCTCCCGAATTTCCAGACCCGATGCGCATACGCCGGCGACAAATAACGAAAAAAGCCCGAAATAACGGCCAAAAATCAGCACCCGGCAGGCGGCGGTAACGTATACGCCGGGGAGTTCCCACTCGAAACGGAGGGGCATTATAAGCCGGGCCGACTCAAAGGCAAAAGAGAAGGTGAAGAAGGCGACGAAGAGGATTTCCGGCGCCTGGGTTTTTTCAAAGAAGTAATAGATCAAGCTCATGATAATAAGGGAATAGGCAACGGCGCTGATTATGGTGGCAATGGGGACATAAGGAGCGGGGGACAAGAAATGGCCGATTACGGCATGAAGTATACCCTGGGAACGCCGGACATCATCAGGCTTATCAGGGAAAATCTCTCCGGGATAGGAGGGCAACAAGAAGCCGGAAACCACCGCACTCCCGATAAGAGCTACCAGAGAGATAATAATTCCCGCTTTAAAAAAACAATTCCGGTTCGGCAACGTCATACGCTAAGCATAGTTTATTTTCGCCGCTCCCCTCAAGCCATTCGGCAATACCCCGCCGGATTGGGGAACCGCCCCATGAACAAGCGGTTTAATCGGACATCGCCGTTTGTGCGGCCTCATATTGACGGGTAAAATGCTCTATCTTGCAGGTTACTTTTTCCAGGTGTTTTTGCATTTCCGCTATCTGGTTTTCTACCATTGCCTTGTGTTCCCGAAGCAGCCCGCACCGTTCAAGCAGGGTACTGTCCCCTTGCACACTTAGTTCCACGAAACTCTTGATTTGTTTGATGGACATACCCGTATTTTTAAGGCAGCAGATGAGCGCGAGCCATTCAAGATCGTCTTCGGTATACCGTCTGATTCCGTTCCGGCTCCGTCCAATGCTGGGCAGCAATCCCTCGCTTTCATAGTAGCGCAATACATGGGAAGGCAAATTCGTCTTTTCCGACACTTGTTTGATAGAAAAAAACATGATTCCGCTCCATTAATGTTCGTGATAACGAGAGTATAACCTAAAAATCCCTGATGGGAAAACTCACCGCGCTGCCGGAACAGGTTAAAGGACCCGCAGGATTACCGGACGGACTTTGAAGGGATGTTTGCGGCGGTAGAAGTAGAGGGCAAATCCCGCAGCAAAGAGGGCGGCGGTTCCCAGGGCGGCCCGAAGGGGCTCCTCCGGAGGGGAGGGGGGAAGGCCGCTCACCAGGTAGGCGGCGGCGCAGGCCAGGAACGGCAAAGCCAGGAGAAAGAACCCCTGGGCCAGGGCGGTTTTGAGGGGAAATTCGGTTTCCACCCGGTGGCCCGCCGAAAGCGGGAGGCCCGCCGTATTTTCCGCAATGATAAGCCCCTGGTTTTGCCGGCATTCCCGGTTCATACAGCCAAAGCAGGCGGCGGAGGCGTCATGCCGGACGGTAACAGCATCCCCGGTAACGGCCATGACCCGGCCAATCTCCCTCATGGGGCGTCTTCCGGCATTTCGGCATCGCCCCCGCGGGGATCCTTTGCCGCCGCATTAGGCGCCGCATCAGGCATGGCAGGAACACTTTGGCGGATACGGACGATGGAAGCCGCCGTACCATCCGCCTTGAGATCGATGAGGACCCCCTGCAATTCAGGGGCATCGTAGGCTTCCCGTGTCCATTCGGGGATGCCCGAAAGGTATTCCCGGATACGGCCTTCGATTTCACAGCCGCCAACGGAATTGGCGCTGCCGGTACGTCCGGCATCGGTGATCACCGCCGTACCCCCGGTCAGCACCGCCTCGTCCGCAGTCTGGACCCGCCCGTGGGAGCCTATTACCGCAGAACAGCGGCCATTCGCGGCGGCAAAGAGGGTCCGTTTTTCGGCGGTAGCTTCGGCATGGAAGTTGACAATGACATAGGGGGTTTCCTGATGAAGCCGCTCCAAAAGAATGGGAAGCCGGGCTGCGGGGTTGTCCCCGTGCATACGGCTGAAACCGCTTTGGCCGATAAGAACCGCCACCCCTATCTTTTCGTTCCCAACCTTGTAAATGCGGGAACCATAGCCCGGAGCGGCAGCATTCAGATTGTCCGGCCGTAACACATAGGGAAGGCAGCTCAGGTTTTCAACCAAATCTTTTTTGTAAAAGCAACATTCGCCGGCGGTAAGGACATCGGCCCCCAGTTTACGCAGATATGCCGCGTGGTTCCGCCCCAGGCCGTTTCCCCCGGTAGCGCCGTTGGCGCAAACAACGACAAAAGAAGGGCCGTAACGCCGTTTTACCTCGGGCAAACCCTTTTTCAGGGCATGAACCCCGGCCTTTCCGACTATTTCCGCCACATAGAGGATCTTCACGCCTTACCCGCTTTTTATAACCCGCCGCCGGGACGATTTGTATAATTGGAAGGGGGAGGCATCTTCGACAGGACACGGCTGAATTCGGCAGCCGCCTGGTAATCGCCCACCTCCCGGCAGGAATCCCTTAGATTGTACATGGCGTCGTAATACATAGGCGCCATGCGTACGGCTTCTTCAAAACACTGCCGCGCTTCCTCATAGCTCCCTTCCGCAAAGTAGAGGACCCCCAGGTTGTTCCAGGTTTTGGGGGAAGCGCCTTCCCGCATCAGGGCCGAATGGTAACATTCTTCCGCCAGCTCAAACAGTTCCATTTCGTAATAGATCAACCCCATAGAAACCCAGGCATCCGGCAGATTATCTTCTATTCCTATGGCCCGCTGGAAACTGTTCAGCGCTTCCTCGTAATCCCCGGTCCGCTGCTGGGCTATGCCCAGATTTGTCCAGAGAAAGGGGTTTCCTGGCTCCATGATTAACGCTTTTTGGAACAAAGGGATAGCCTCGTTTGGTCGATTTGCCTCTGTTAGCGCAATTCCCGAATCATTTAAGAACGCCGGTGTTTCCATATTGCCTCTCCTGCTCTTAATATAAACCATTATTGTCAGGATAACTAGTATAAAAAGCGTCCTCGACATTCTTGCGGAGCGCTGCCCGCGCTCGACGGGGCGCCGCCCCCAGACCCCCGTTAAAAAGGGCAAGGGGATACCCCCGCCCTTTTTATGGGGGGACCGGGGGGCCCCTGGTCCCCCGGCGGGGTGCGGGGCAGAGCCCCGCAGGGAACAGGAAGAAGCCCGCAGGGCGCGGGGATATCCCCGCAAACACGGGGGATATCCCCATATGCGTTTACCTAAATAGTTGGCAAAACAGTTCTCATCTGATAAACTGAGAGCATGAGAGAGGAAAACTATACATTCGAAGATATGGCGGCGATACTACCGGAGCATTGGAGAGAAAAAGCGAAGGAACTGGGCGCT
>JAITLF010000328.1 GCA_031278025.1 Treponema sp. | reverse complement strand
TTGAGTCTTGAAGTTCCAGACTTAAGTATAGAAGTCCCAGACTTGAGTCTAGAAGTCCCAGACTTGAGTCTTGAAGTTCCAGACTTAAGTCTTGAAGTTCCAGACTTGAGTCTAGAAGTCCCAGACTTGAGTCTAGAAGTCCCAGACTTGAGTCTAGAAGTCCCAGACTTGAGTCTAGAAGTCCCAGACTTGAGTCTAGAAGTCCCAGACTTGAGTCTTGAAGTTCCAGACTTAAGTCTTGAAGTCCCAGACTTGAGTCTTGAAGTTCCAGACTTGAGTCTTGAAGTTCCAGACTTGAGTCTTGAAGTTCCAGACTTAAGTCTAGAAGCCGCGGGCCTCTCTCCGTACGGCGCGGCCCCGCCTCCGTACGGCGCGGCCCCGCCTCCGCGCGGCGCGGGGGTCCGGGTTGAAAAAACGCCGGCGGGGGGGCGGGTGATTTCGCGCTGTTCGCGGCTGGCGGCTAAGGTTCCGCAAAATCCGCCTTTGGTTTCCCTGCCCGCACTATCATCACGTCTCCCGCGTTCAGCTTCTTCGCGGCCCGGTCCGCCCAGGCTTTGATCCGCGGCGGGGCAAGGCCGGCGGCCAGGCCTCCCCAGGTAACCGTCTTTTCTATCCTAAAGCCATGCCGCCTGAGCAGGGCGGGAAGGGTCTTTGCCGAAAAGAGGTAGAGGTGGTCGAAAATGGCGGATCGCCAGCGCTTCCCCAGAAGGCGGGCTTGGAAACCCGCGATGTTCGGGGTGGTTACGTAAAAATGGCCGCCGGGGAGCAGGATACGGTAAACTTCCCGGACCAGCGAGGCCGGGTCGTTGAGGTGTTCGATGAGGTGGGAGGCCAGAACCGCCCGGAAGCTGTCCGGGGGAAAGCGGTTTTCTTCCAGGGGCCGGGTCCTGACGTCAAGGTTCCGCTGCCGCCGGGCGTACTCCGCCTGGGGCCGGGAGATTTCGACCCCCGTAACCTGCCAGCCTTTTGCCCGCAGGGACGCAAGAAGCGCGCCGGTGGCGCAGCCTATGTCCAGGACCGCGGGCGGCTCCCGGTCCGCGGGATGATCCTGCCGGTTGTCAAAAAAACCCGCGTCCTGTAAGGCCAGCTCCTGAAGGCGCAGAAACGCCGCCTCGTTGGCCTGCTCATAGGAAAGGTAGTCCGCCCCGTAGCGGTCCCGCACGGCGGCGGGGACGGGCTGGGGGTTTATCTGCACCAGCGCGCACCCGGTACAGCGGACATAGCTGAAACTGCCGCAGGAAAAATGTTTCTTAAAACGGGAGCCGCCGCAGAGGGCGCAGGGAACGGGCCGTTCCGCCTGAACGGCGGCGGGCGTGGACCAGGTCTTAATCAATCCGCAGGTTGAACGTAACGTTCCGGGAATTCCCCAGGATGTCCTGAACGATGATTTCCAGGACAGCCCGCCCGCGGGTAAACCACAGATCCCCTACCTCGAAGGCCGGATGGCGGGCATAGACCTGGCGGACGGGAACCATGCCGTTGCGGGCCACCATAAGTACCCCGTCCCGTGCCGAATAGGTTTCAAAAGGCAGGTCCCCGCGTTCCTGGCCGTTGACGGAAGCGATGATGCGGTACGGCGCCAGGGGGGACTCCTCGTTGAGCCGGGTGTCCGTGGCGTAGACGGAAAGGGTATACCGTCCCTGGGGGAGGTTTTTCGTCGATGCGGGGTTGAAAACCCTGCCGTCCGCGCTGAAGAGTTCCACCGAGTGGATCACCGGCCGTATGGTATCCGCAAAGGGAGTGATGATCATGGACGGGTTGATCCACCGGCGTTCTTTGCGGTCGAAAAGGCCGAAGGAAAACCCTTCCCGGTTTGACCAGCCCGATCGTCCGGACGCGGCGATAACCCTGCCTTGCTCCGGGTGGTCGGGAACCGGGATCGCCTGGGGATCGGCCAAATGACTGTAAATGCTGATAAGGCCGTCCCCATGATCTATGGCTACCCAGGCGCCCATAGGCGAGGGGATGCGGGAAGCCGTGCTCCTGGGGGTATTAACGAAAATGACTTCTCCCTCCCCAGCCGCCCTGACCGGCCCTTCGCCCACAAAGGTGATTTCCACATGGGGCAGGCCCTTGTCGTTGCCGCCGAAATTCGCGGTCATGACCGCCTCCGCCGACGGCCAGTCCATGGCGAACATGGCCGGGATACCCAGAATCCCCAGGGCTCCCGCCAGATGCCAGGGGACGCGCCGTCCCCTGGCGGCATGTCCCCGGACGGCTCTTTCGGTTTTGTTTACGTTCTTCATCGCTTGCCTCCAACCGCGGGTATCCGCTTACTTCCTGCTCAGGGCGAAGGACGCTATCGTGGAACCGCCCCCTACGTAAAGATGTTCCCCCTGCCTGCTGAGAAAGACGTTCTCGCTTGAGAAGGGCGCCTGCATGATAACGTCCCGTGGCAGCCTGATTTCTACCAGTTGTTTTTTCCGTTCCGATTGGGAAGTAACGGCAAAGAGCCGGTCATCCATCCCGGAACTGTCCAGGGCGACGACGTTTCCTTCCAGGGGAAGTTTGATCGAGTTCCGGGCGCCGATGTTGTAGAGCGCCAGGCATCCTTCACTTTCAAAAGCAACCCACCGGTCATGGTCGATGAAGGAAATATAAACCGGGCGGCGGAACCCGTCGGCAAGGAATTCATGGTAGGCCACCTTGTAAGAATCCCCAAAGCGTTCCAGGAGCAGGAACCGCTGATCGTCAAACCCGGAAATGATGGCCAGGCGTAACCCGTCCTGGGAGATACGGCAGCCATAGATAGCCGAATACCGGGAACCCGCGATTTCGGAAGAAAAGACCCGGCTGCCCGACTGGTCCAGCAGTTCCACCGTCCCGTCCAGGGACCCCGCCAGAATCAAGCCTGCGGCGGCGTCTATGCCGGTGAGGGGAGCGGCAAAATCATAGGTCCACAGGGGGTTTCCCTCGTTGTCCAGGGCGGTAAGGGAATTCTGCTCCTCGCTGATAAGGAAGAACCGGTTGTCAATGAACAAGGGATACCCCTGGGGTTCGGCAACCTCCGCGAGAATCTCATTCAGGGGATCCCTGATTTCAACGTTTTGGGGAATGGCCGCGTACTCGGCCCAATAGTTTTCCGAGACCGAAACATTGCCCCGGGCCTTCTGGTTCAGGGCAAAGCCGCCGTTCCTGTTGAAGTAGCCGAAACGATCCCCCAGGGTAAAGGGAAACAACTGCCCGCCGTCCGCCGCCGGTTCCGGCGCATTCCTGCCGCTTACCCCGTTTCCGTCTTCAAAATAGAGGGGATACCCCGATTCCAGGGAAGTGAGCCATTGGGGCGTCAGAACCGTTTCCACCGGTATGGGCCTGGCGGCAACAAAGAAATAGACAATGACAATCACAAAACCGATTAAGAAGCGGTATTTTTTTTTATCGTTTACCACGCGCTCCCTCCGCCGCATAGCCGCATAGCCGTATAGCCGCATAGCCGTATAAAAGAATGCCCTGATGATCAACCATCGCCTTGTATCGTGTCAATCCGTGGCATCACGGGCCCGGCAATTCCGATTTCAAGAGGGGGGGTAAAAGATCTTAACGCTGCGCAATAGATCAATGCGGCACGGGGCGGGTATACTCTTTTTCGGGTATACTCTTTTTCTGGTATACTCTTTTTATTGAGGGGAGTTTGCCGGTGCGGCGGCGAATCCAGGCGGGCCGGAGCCCCTGGGCATCAGCGCCGGAAAACCCGCGGCCCTTCTCAATAAACCGGCCACAATGGAGTTGTTTGATAAATATGCGTGATCATGATTCAGATGAAAGTTTAACCCAAAGCTCAATCGAAAAACTTTACGGGATGATTTGCGAAGCCCGGTACTGTACGGCCCTTACCGGCGCCGGGGTAAGCACCCTGTCGGGCATACGGGATTTCCGGGGCAAAAACGGGCTCTACAACGAGATGGACGCCGAAAAAATCTTTGATATTGGCTATTTCAACCGGGACCCTTCCTTCTATTACAAAGCGGCGGGTTCGTTCATCTATAATCTGAATGAAAAAAAGGCTTCGATTGTCCACCTGACTTTGGGGAAACTGGAGAAGCAGGGGCGCCTCAAGGCGGTGATCACCCAAAACATCGACCTGCTCCACCAGAAGGGGGGCAGCCGCCGGGTCATCGAGATTCACGGTTCCCCGTCCGTCCACTACTGCCGCCGCTGTTCGAATCTGAGGAGGGTGGAGGCCCTGGCCGCCGCCAAAGGCGGGGTAAACCCGTCGGAGACGGACCTGCTGGGGTTCACGGAAACCGCCGCCCTGGTTCATGCCGGGAAACTCCCCCGGTGTGGAAAATGCGGCGCGGTCCTCAAGCCGGCCATCACCTTCTTTGGGGAGGGCCTCCCCGTCCGGGCCCTGGAAGAGGCGGAACGGGCGGCCGGGGAAACGGACCTGATGCTGGTTTTGGGGACAAGCCTTACGGTATTTCCCGCTGCCGGTCTTCCCCAGGCGGTTATCCGTTCCGGCGGAAAGCTCGTCATCGTCAACAACATGGAAACCCCCCTGGACCGGTTTGCCGCCCTTAAATTTGCCGACCTTGAAACCGTGTTTCAGGGGTTGGATGCCCGGTTATAACGGAAGGGCTGCCCGCAGGACCTTCAAGGCGCCGTCCACCCGCGCCAGGGAACGTTCCGCCCCTAAAAGGCGCAGCGACCCGAAAAGGGGCGGGCTGACCCGCGCCCCGGTAACGGCTACCCTGAGGGGCATTAACAGATCCCCGATCTTTACCCCCTCCTTTTCCGCCCGTTCTTTTACCAGCGCTTCCGCCTCCGCGTCCGCGTCCTTCAAGCCGGCCAGGGGGACGGTGAGGTCCCGCCCAATTTCCAAAAGCCGCACCGTCCGCGCCAGGTCCGCCTTTTTGGGAATAAACTCCGCCGCCGCCGGAACCGGAGGGTCCCTAAAGAGGTAGCCCAGCTTGCCGGGGATCTCCCCCAAAAACGAGACCCGCTCCTTGACAAGGGCTATGGCGGCGGTAAACAACGCCCGGTCCTCCGGGCGCCCCCCGTCCCCGGCCTTGCCGAACAGCCCGGCCTCCGCCGCATAGGGCAGGGCCAGGGCCGCGAGCTCCTCATCGGTCTTCATCCTGATGTACTGCCCGTTGTACCATTCCAGCTTTTTGTAATCAAAGACGGCGGACGCCTTGGTGAGCTTATCCAGGCTGAACCGCTCCGCCAGCTCTTTAAGGGTGTAAATATCCTTTCCTTCTTCGTAGGAGGCCCCCAGGAGGGCGACATAGTTGAGCAGCGCCTCGGGCAAATAGCCCTGGCGGCGGAATTCGTCTATGCTTGTTGCCCCGTGGCGCTTACTCAGCTTCTTCCCATCCTGCCCCATCACCAGGGGGAGGTGGCAGAATTCCGGCGGCTCCCACCCGAAAGCATGGTAGAGGATTGTGTGCAGGGGGGTGGACGAAAGCCATTCCTGGGCCCGCAGCACATGGCTTATCCCCATAAGGTGATCGTCCACCACATTTGCCAAATGGTAGGTGGGGAAGCCGTCCGACTTAAGGAGTACCGGATCGGGGTTCACGTCGTCGTTTTTCCATTCGATTTCCCCTAACAGCCGGTCGGTGAACCGGGTGCTTTTCCCCAGGGGGATTTTAAGGCGGATGGTATGCGGCTCCCCCGCCGCCGCCCGCCTGGCCGCCTCCCCCGCCGGGATGCCCCGGCACAGCCGGTCATAGCCGGCCTCCGGGGAACGGGCAGCTTCCCTGGCCTTCCGTACGTCCTCCAGCCGCTGGGCGGAACAAAAACACGCGTAGGCTTCTCCCCTTTCAAGGAGTTCCCCGGCGTATTTTCGGTACAGGGCAAACCGTTCCGACTGGACGTACGGCCCCACAGGCCCCCCTATGTCCGGGCCTTCGTCCCAGTTAAGGCCGAGCCAGCCAAAGGCGTCGTAAAGGTTCTGTACAAACGCCGGGTCAAACCGCGTGCGGTCGGTATCTTCCAGACGCAGGATGAAGGCGCCCCCGTGGGCGCGGGCAAAGAGGTAGTTGAAGAGGGCGGTTCGTATCCCCCCTATATGCTGCAGCCCTGTAGGAGAGGGCGCGTACCGGTTTCGGACTTCCATAGATATTCCTCCCAGGCGGGGCTGTTTCAGCCGGAGGAAGGGATGCGCCCCCCGGCGGCTTGAAACAGCCTGAAGTATTGCAACTACCTTACGCTAAAAAAGGGGAAGAGGGCCAGACGGTTAGCGCCGGCTTCTGCCGTTGGGATGCCCCGTTCCCTATCCTGCCGGGGCCGGGGCGGCGAATCCGGCCCCGGCCCCTTAGCCGCCTTCCTGCCGGCAGCCGCGCCATTCCCCGCGCGCCGCGGGCCCGCTCCCCGCGCGCCGCGGACCCAGGTCTTGAAGTTCCAGACCCAGGTCTTGAAGTTCCAGACCCAGGTCTTGAAGTTCCAGACCCAGGTCTTGAAGTTCCAGACCCAGGTCTTGGAGTTCCAGACCCAGGTCTTGAACTTCCAGAAATGAGGTCTTGAAGTTCCAGAAATGAAGTCTTGGAGTTCCAGAAAT
>JAITLF010000267.1 GCA_031278025.1 Treponema sp. | reverse complement strand
GGGATGAAATCTCCATCATGCTTCACGCTAATCTCGACGACTCCTCCACAATCAAGCTGCTAACAACCCGTACCTACAACGGCGGCAATATAACCAATATCGCATTGGGCAATGTTGCCTTTACGACCAGAACCGTAAGCGGAACCGTTGCCAATCTGCCTGCGGGAACAGAGGCGGCGTATGTTCTGGCCATGAGCGCGGTTCCCGAATCGGGAATTTTGCAAGAAGGACGGAAGTACATGCTCGCCGACGTAGTGATAGACGGCGACAACACGTGGTCCCTCAAAGTGCCTTCCGACTCGCCGGCTTCCCTCTGGTTTGTGGTTCAGGTATACGACGGAGGAACTTTCCGTTACTTCGTAACAAAGTCGGCGTCCGGCGCGGCCGCGGCGCCGCTGGACATCAACGGGATGACAAAACTCTGACGCACCCCCCCGGGGGCGCCGCCTCCGGCGGGGCGGCGGGGCAGAGCCCCGCGTGGAGCCGGGAGAGGCCCGCCAGGGCCGCCGCCCTTGGTTGGCATAATTCCAGGAAACCCAGTATTCCTGATCAGAAATACGGTATTCCTGATCAGAAATGCCGTATTCCTGATCAGGAACACGGTATTCCTGATCAGGAACACGGTATTCTTGATCAGGAACACGGTGTTTCTGATCAGGAATACCGTGTTGGGTGGTGATTGCGTAAACGAGTTGACAAAAATTTCCGGTGAAAGGATACTTTATTGCCTTTAGCATACCGGGCGCCGTAAATGTCGACCCTATCCTGCCGCGCATGATGCTATTCACGCCCTCCGTCATTGAGGGAGGGGAGGCGGGCCGCCCGGCAGCGGAAAAGGCGGCGTGTCCCGAACCGGACCGGAAAACGCCTGCGCGCTTGAGCGCGCAGGCGGCAGAAAACAATACAAATCGTGTTGAGGAACTCCTGGGGGAACCAGCCTAATGGAATCAACGCTCCTTACCGCCGAGGATGTGGCCCGGCAGCTGCGGATTACGAAATACACCGTCTATGAGCTTATCAAACGGGGGGAGCTTCCCTCGTCCAAGGTGGGAAAGCAGGTCCGCGTCGCTCAGGCGGATATTGATTCGTATTTGCGGACCTCCAAAGCGGACTGGGTCCGGCCTTCCTCCCGCGCCGCGGGGATTCCCGCCCGGCATGACGCGGATGCCCTGGGGGAAACGGTCCTTCCGGCTGCCGCCCCGGCGGGGACGGTCATCATCAGCGGCCAGGACGTATGCCTCGATCTGTTCCTTACCAAAATCGCCCAGGCCGGGGACTATGCGGTGCTTCGGTCGTATATGGGCTGTTACAACGGCCTTTACGCCCTGTATCACGGCAGGGTAACCCTGGCGGCGTCTCACCTGTGGGACGGCGAGACCGATACCTATAACTACCCCTTTATCCGCCGCCTTTTGCCCGGCCTGCCGGTGGGGGTCCTGCGGCTGGCCGGGCGCAGGCAGGGTTTTTATGTGAAGAAGGGAAATCCCCTTTCCATCAGGGACTGGAAAGACGTTGCCCGAAAGGACATTGTCATGATCAACCGGGAAAAAGGCTGCGGCGTCCGGATACTCCTGGATCAAAAGCTGGCCGGCCTGGGTATCCGGGGGCAGGACATACAGGGGTATGGCCGGGAAATGGTCTCCCACCTGGCCTGCGCGGGGGAGGTCGCACGGGGCGGCGCGGACGTCGGCTGCGGCTGTGAACGGTGGGCGGAAAACATCGCCGGCATAGAGTTTATCCCCCTCCAGCTTGAGTGGTACGATTTAGTGTTCCGCCGGGAGGATAAAGACACCCCCGCGGTACGGAGCGTCCTGTCCTTTGGTTCTTCCCCGGAATTCCGCCAGAATCTGGAGATGATGGGCGGTTACGACCTTTCCCAGACCGGGCGTTACGAGGAATGGTAAGCCCCCGGACCCCCCACCCACAGGGGGAGCCTCCGCTACAGTTCAAGTTCCATCTGCCCGTTTTCGCGGTCTTCCCGGTTCCGGCCTTTCCGGGGGGAAAATTCCAGTTGCCAGCCGAGGGCGGCGGCTATGGACCGGGCTACGGGAAGTACTTGGGAGTCGGTGTAGTGGTCGTAATCAAACCGGGCATGGGGCAGCGACGCGGGTTCCGGGCCGTTTACCGTCCAGACAAACGCCACCGTCCCCCGGCGGCCTTTCCAGCCCAAGGCACGGGCGGCCTTTACCTGGGGCGGCGTGGAGGCGGTGTAGGTTTCCGGCGGCCGGGAAAGGCGCTTCCGGTAGACCAGCTCCCCGTCCAGCTTCCCGGATCGCAAATCCGTTAGGATGGCGGAAACGTTCCGGCTCAGGGCATCCTCCCCGGCGCCGGAAAATGCCAGTTCCAGCAGTTCCATTTGTATCCGCCGGGCAAGGGGCGTAACGTCGCTCCGCACCGCCTCCATGCCTTTCACCTCCACTTCGGCAGTCCCGTCTTCTTTCAAAAGGAGGCCCCCATAGCCTTTGGCACGGCCCCGTGGGGCCTGTCCCTTTTCCGGCAGGGCGCGCAGGGGCGGGATCAGAAGGCGGCGGTAGACTTTCTCGAGCCTCATCTCCAGGAAGGACTCAAGCCGGTATTCTTCCAAAATTCGCTGCGCCAGAAAGCGGTTCAGTTCTCCGGCCAGGTTCCCGCAGAGCGCGGCGAAATCCCCATACCCCGCGTGGTCCGGAAGGCCGGTCTCCACAAAAAGGGAATCCGTGTCCCCGTAGAGTACCCGGCGGCCCTGGCCGGCGAACCAGTCGCGGGAG
The DNA here is from genome assembly GCA_031278025.1 of Treponema sp. The sequence continues at coordinate 17,496 of JAITLF010000267.1, read as the reverse complement.
GCCAGGAGCCACTTGCGGGCAAATGAGGTGATGGCCCCGGCCAGTGCAGTGCGGGCATACCGGCAGGACCGGGTTCCCAGGACGCCGTAAAAGCTGTTCATGAGTATCTTATACACATGGGCGGCGGTATCGTCCCCGGCGTCCAGGGCCTTTTGCCGGGCGGCAAAGTACCGGGCGATCAGGGCGGGCAGGACCCCCGGCGTCCGGGAAAAAACCGCTCCGTTGGGCGCGGTAATGACCTCCGCCTGGGATGCCGGAATGCGGGCGTGGGAGAGGGGATCCACGTTGAAGGTACGGATGATGGTGGGGTAAAGGCTGCGGAAATCGAAAACCGCCACGTTGCGGAAAAGCCCCGGTAGCGGCTCCAACACGGTTCCCCCGGCGGCGCCGGAAACATCCTGGTTCTGGCAAAGGTCCGGGGCTATCCCCCTCCGCCTGAGTTCCATGCCGTAAACGCGCTCAAAACTGACCACGCTTGTCCAGGCTTTATCCAGCGAAACCCCGGTTAGGGCGGCCCGTTCCACGGTGAGCTGGAAAAGGCCGGTCTTTTGCAATATGCGCGGTACCAGTTCCGCATCCCGGCAGCAGTAGTTTCCAAAGGCCGTGGGGTCTTGCCGGTACAGGCGATCCAACTCCGTTATTTTATCCGCCCCGGTGGAACGCACCAGCTTCCCCTCTCCCAATACCCGTTGAGCTACCGCTTCCAGGCTAAAATCCGAAGACTCGCCGCGGTCCCCTCCCCGCGGGCCGGAGCGGACAATACGCAAGGCGTCGATCACCTGCCGCCCCGGAACCAGGGCCGCCGCCGACCGCCGGGACCTGCCCGGATAGAAAGCCCCGGTGTCGTTACGGGAAGCCCCTGCGGGGCCGCCGCTTCCGGCAAAGAACGCTGCCTCATCCCCGCCCCGTCCCAGGGCAAAGGGTATCCCCAGGCTTCCGCAGCGTTTTGCCAATACCGGAAAATCAAAGTCCAGAAAATTCCAGCCCGTCAGTACATCGGGGTCGGCGGCCCGCAGGTCGTCAAAAAAGGCCGTAAGCATGGACCGCTCATCGGGATGGAAGATGACCCGGCCTTGCGGCGGAAGGGATTCCGTATCGGGGAGGACCACCCGGACGCAGGAACGCTGCTCCCCCGCGCCGCCGCCTGATTTCCCGTTTCCGGCCAGGATGGTTGAGTCGGTATAGACCGCGCCCACCGCCCGGACAGCGCCTGAGCGGGTATCGGTTTCAATATCAATGGAAGCGATACGAAGGGGCGCATAGCCCGCCGCCTGCCCTGCCTGAGTATTCACGGCGGCGGATTCAGGGGATCGTATGGTTGGATCCGGGAACACCCTATCCACAAAGCGCCCAGGCCGGGAGGGGCCCCGGATCTCCAGGGGGCCGCGTATTTCCCGTTCGGCGAGGAAGGCATCCGGGGGCTTCTGGTCCCCGTCCGGACTGGAGATGCCGGCGGATTCCAGGGTGTTCAGGGCGGCGGACCGATCCCGGTACCGGATAAAGCGGAGGCGGGCCAGGAGTTTGCAGGGCGCGGCCCCTAAACTGGAAAAAGGCTCCAGGCTGGGTGGCTCGACCGTATAGGACAGGCCGGCAAGCAGGCCGGCGCATCGGGACAAAGCGTCTTGGGAAATATGGAAGGAAGGCCGCCATCGGGATTCCATGGCGGCGAAAGACTGACCGTCGGCTAGACGGCCGATGAGGTAGAGCCGATCCCGGCGGAGGTCCGCATAGGCGTGGACCAGAAAACCGGGCAGGAAGGGAAAGCCGCCGGTTCCCACTGTACCAGGCGCTTAACCCGCTTGTTTCCGGACCGGGCCGTCCATGGCCTCTCCCGCAGACACACCGCCCATGATGAACCACGCAACGAGCATACATACCCCGCCAAAGATGAAGATTCCTGGGTAGCCGCTCAAATCAATGACCGCCCCGGTGATAGGCGGCGCCAGAATGGCCGCGCTCTGACTAAAGGTGTAGTAGAGCCCGGTATAGATACCCATGTTGTTGAAAGTTGCCATCTGCCAGAGCATAGGAAAGGAATTCACCACAACCCCTATCCACACCGCGCCATAGAGGAACATCAGGACGAGGAAGATCCCCAGCCTGCCGTTCATGGAAAGGCCCCTGCCCTGGGCTATGGCGCCGGTTACCGGGATAAGGAGCAAAACAACCGTGAGGAGGGCCAGGCTCAACCGGATGTAGTTCCGCCGGCCTATACGGTGGGCGAAATAGCCCGTAGGGATAGCCAAAAGTACGCTGGAAATCCCGGCGATTCCCTGGGCCAGGGCTGCGTTCGACTCGGCCACCCCCACGGCTTCCACCAGGTAGATCCCCAGGAAGGGCTTTACCCCCTCATAGGCCATGAACCAGAAGAACAGGGAAAGCAGTATCCGGGGCACACTGGAATCCCCGGAGGAAAACACCGTCCGTATCGAATCCACTACCCGTATGCGGGTCTCTTCCCCGGCGTTTTCGGGGATGCGCTCCCGGACAAACAGCAGCAGGATGATGGCGGCCACGATGATGCAGCCTCCCGCCACGGTAAAAGGCAGGGCGGCCTGTATGTTCATCAGCCGGGTCAGGGCCAAGGTCCCCACGATGAGACCAATCCCCCCCATGGTGTTGATGACCCCGTTGGCTTCGGATCGGAAATCTCCGGGGATGGTATCGGGCATCAGGGCGACTATAGGACCCCGCACGGAGGTCTTGAAGATATTGAATATGAAAAGGATTACAATCAGCGCCCACAGGGATACGTCCGCCAGGGTGGGGATCAGGTGAAACAAAACCGCCGAAATGGGCAGCATCACCACAATAAAGGGCATACGCCGGCCTATCCTGGTCCGGGTAAGGTCGGACCAGACGGCAATGACCGGGATTAAAAAGAGCTGCAGGATATTATCCAGAGTCATCACCCCTCCAACCAGGGTGTTTGACTCTATATACCGCCGAAGAAACAGGGGAACATACGTGTCATAAAGGGGATCCATCAGACCCATAGTGAAAAATCCGCATCCGATCAGGAATGTAACCGGCATATAGGTTGAAAATCCCTTCTTGTTGTCTCTTGCCATATCTCCTCCATAAATATCAAATCTAAAAATATGCAATCCAAACCGATATTAAACCGGCTCTTATGTTATCGTATTTTTTTTACTGTTACTATGCTTTTCCTCTTGACGAAACGTTATCTATTTGTTACTTTTACATAATGGCTTAAAGTTCATGGATTTATAGGATATTGTGCCCTTGTAGCTCAGTTGGCAGAGCATATCCATGGTAAGGATAAGGTCATCAGTTCGATTCTGATCGAGGGCTGTGAGGTGTATGTTTTTAAGGAAATTTTTAGACTAAAAGCCGATAGAGGGGGCATGTATGGCAAGCAAAAAAAATGTAGTTGAGCTCATTGCGTTACAATGCAGTGAGTGTAAGCGGAAAAATTATACCACTAAGAAGAACCGACGGAATATGCAGGAAAAGCTGGAAATGAACAAATACTGTCCTTTTGACCGGAAGCATACCTTACACAAGGAAACGAAGATTAAATGAGTTTTTAGGCCAGTAGCTCTAATGGTAGAGCGCCGGTCTCCAAAACCGGATGTTGTGGGTTCGAGTCCTACCTGGCCTGTGTACCGATTTCAGGAAAAGAGGAAGGCATGGGTAAACTAGTACAATTTATCAAGGAATCCTACGCCGAATTACGGAAAGTCATTTGGCCGAGTCGTGATGATGTTGTTAGTTCCGTAAAAGTGGTTATTGTCTCTACCGTCATTATCGCCGCTGTTTTGGGCCTGGTTGATGTATTGTTGCTTCTTGGTGTGCAGGCGATATTTTAATAAAGGGTAAACTATGGCGACAGGCTGGTATGTCCTCCACGTCTATTCAGGATACGAGAATAGGATCGAAAAAACTATCCGCATGATGACCGAAAAGGGGGATCTTGATAAGGAGATCCTGCGGGATGTAAAGGTCCTTTCCGAGGAAGTAGTGGAAGTTCGAGATGGGAGGAAGTATACCCAGACCCGGAAATTTCTTCCCGGTTATGTCTTGGTGGAAATGGACTTGCCCGATCTTGCGTGGAAGGCTACCTGTTCCAGGATTCGTAGTATCCAGGGAGTGGCGGGTTTTGTGGGTACCTTGTCGGATCGGAAACCCCAGCCCCTTCACGGCGATGAAGTTCGGGCCATTCTGCAAAAGTCCGGGAAAATTAAGGGGGAACGGTCTGTCCGGGCCCGGCAGTCCTTTGCCGTTGGAGAACAAGTCAGGATTATCGACGGTCCCTTTGAGACCTTTACCGGTACCATTGATGTTGTTAATCAGGAGAAGAACAAGCTGACGGTTATGGTGGGTATATTCGGCAGAAATACCCCGGTAGAGGTGGATATCCTCCAGGTAGAAAAGTTATAATAAATACGGTTGCCCTGGTTTTGGGGCAAGTCTAACTAGGTAGGAGAGGACTCGCATGGTTCTCGCTAGTCCGGCGAAGGCCGGACATACTACGAAGGAGTTTTTATGGCAAAGAAAAAGATCGCCACCTTGGTCAAGCTCCAGTGCCCGGCGGGTAAGGCTACTCCAGCCCCGCCGGTCGGACCAGCACTAGGGCCTCACGGGGTCAGCGCTCCTCAGTTCGTCCAGCAGTTCAATGACCGGACGAAGAGCATGGAACAAGGTCTTATTATACCAGTAGTAATCACGATTTATAGTGATAAGTCCTTTACTTTTGTCCTTAAGACGTCCCCTGCGGCCGTTTTGATCAAAAAGGCTATCGGGCGTGAGAAGGGCGCGGGGGAACCGCATAAGAACAAGGTTGGGAAAATTTCCCGGACCAAGGTTGAAGAGATCGCCAATCTTAAGATGGCGGATCTTTCGGCCAACGATCTTGAAGGGGCCGTGAAGATCATTGCCGGGACCGCCCGGTCTATGGGCGTCGAGGTGGAAAAATGAAGCGCGGAAAAAAATACCTTGAAAGTCTGAAGAAATACGATCCCGTCGTTGTTTATGAACTACAGTCTGCGTTGGATATGCTAAAGACCCTCGCTTTTGCTAAATTTGACGAGGCAGTAGATGTTTCGGTAAAATTGAACCTGAAAAAGAGCCAGTCCGTGCGAGATACGGTGGTGCTTCCCAATCAGTTCCGGTCGGAAAAGCGGATTTTGGTCTTCTGCAAGGCCGAAAAGGAAAAGGAAGCCCAGGAAGCCGGGGCTGCCTATATAGGCGGCCAGGATCTGATAGACAAGATAAAGGGCGGGTGGCTTGATTTCGATGTAGCGGTGGCCACTCCGGATATGATGAAAAACGTGGGCAAGCTCGGTATGATTCTGGGTCGCCGAGGGCTTATGCCTAATCCAAAGACCGGGACCGTTACCTTTGATCTTAAGGGCGCGTTGTCGGAGCTCAAGAAGGGGCGGGTGGAATTTAGGGCCGACAAGACCGGGGTGATTCACCTGACGGTCGGGAAACTTTCTATGGATACCGGGAAGGTGGCCGAGAACATCAGGACGATAGTTGCCGAGGTCAAACGGAAACGCCCTGCGGATGCTAAGGGTGAATACATTAATACCATTTCGGTGTCTTCCACCATGGGGCCCGGCGTGTGGGTTACACTAAAGGACGAGGAGTAGCAAATGGCCATTGTCGCTCAGAAATTGCAAGACGCGAAAGTGTCCTCGATAAATGAATTAAAAGAACTATTTAGTACGTCGGAGGATTTTATCTTTGCCGATTACCGAGGATTGTCGGTGGAGCAGATTACTGCCTTGCGGGAGCGGCTTAGGACTAAGGGTGCTCGGTTCAAAGTGGTAAAGAACAATTTTGCCCGTATCGCCTTTGAACAACTTTCTTCTCCGGATGTGTCCGGGTATCTGGCGGGGCCTACGGCGATAGCCATTGCTCCACAGGATGCCAACGAGGTGGCTAAGCTGCTTTTTGATTTTACCAAAGAGGCGCCGGTTTTGAACGTGAAAGGCGGGTTGGTAGGTAAGACCGTCTATGATGCCGTTCAGGTAGAAGTCTTCTCCAAGCTCCCTGGCAGGCTGGAACTCATTTCTATGCTTATGTCGGTGATGAACGACCCGGTACGGAATGTGGCCGCCGTCCTCAACGATATTCCTGCCCGACTGGTGCGTACTATCAAGGCTGTTGGGGACAAGAAGGCCGAAGGCGACGCGGCGTAAGAGCGTTGTTGCGCTTCTCGTATAAGACAGTATGATAGATGCAAATTATTGAATCTGTATACTATAGCAGGTTCTAAGAACCGGCGGAGCTTTGTGTAATTTTACGCATTTCGATGTTCCTTCGGTTAAAAGATTTTGTTTGAATTCCTTCAGGCTTTGTTGGATATAATCCATGGTTGTTGTCCTGTGGGGATTAAATCCGGGTAAACCGGACGCGCTCCGTATGAAGCGCGAGAATTGCATATTTTTAAGGAGAAGATAATATGGCAGCCTTTACTATCGATCAGATTATTGAAGTGATCTCTTCCATGACGGTTCTGGAGGTTTCGGAACTGGTGAAAGCTATGGAAGAAAAATTTGGAGTTTCCGCCGCCACTCCTGTGGCTGCGGTCGCCGCGCCAGGTGCCGCCGCTGAGACTGTTGAGGAGAAGACAGAATTCAATGTTATTCTTAAGGCCTATAATGATTCCAAGAAGATTTCGGTTATCAAGGAAGTCCGGGCGGTTACCGGACTGGGACTTAAAGAGGCAAAAGACCTTGTTGAAGGGGTTCCCAAGCCTATCAAGGAAAATGTCTCTAAAGAGGAAGCCGCTAAAATCAAGGAACAGGTCACTGCCGCCGGCGGTACGGTTGAAATTCAGTAAAGCAGTTGCGGCCCAGGGGAATCGGTTAACCAGGATTTTTGCACGGAAGAGTGTCTGAGATTATGTCCTGAGCAAAAAGTTCCTCAATGCCGCTGGTTCCCGTGGGTGCGAAAGACAGTTTGGTTTCTCTGTAAAAGACTAGCGGAAAATGGTTTAAGGTTTTTTCTGTCTGTTTCTACAGCTTCCGGCTTTGGTCGGGGCTGTTGCAAATTTTATGGAGTGTTTCCTTGGGGACACGAATAGCGGCGGTTTTGGACTGTTGTCGGAAAGCCTCCACCTCGCAATTTAAAATTTTGTCCACTCGGTTAGATCGGGAGCCAATAGCAGGGAGTAATACATGGTAAAACAAATAACTAACGCAAAAAGAACTTGTATCGGGAAGGATATTCAGGATGTTATGGACTTGCCTGATCTTATTGATATACAACTCCGTTCCTACGAACGTTTCCTTCAACTGGAAAGACTACGGAATAAAGAACCCCCGGAGTTACAGGGCTTGGAGGAGGTGTTTCGCAACACTTTTCCCATTGAGAGTCCTAACGGCGATATGGTTTTAGAATATGAATACTATATTTTGGATGAAGACAATATCAAATTTTTCGAGCATGATTGCAAACAAAAAGGGCTGACCTACACGATGCCTCTGAAGGCCCGGATCAACCTGATCTTCCAACAGACCGGCGAGATCCGCCAGAAGGACATTTATATGGGGGATATTCCCATCATGAGTGAACGGGGGACCTTCATCATTAACGGTGCTGAACGGGTGGTGGTTTCTCAGATTCACCGATCTCCGGGCGTCATTTTCAGCCATGAAAAGGGAATTTTCTCTTCCAGGATCATTCCCTACCGAGGGTCCTGGTTGGAGTTTGAAATAGACCAGAAACGGGAACTCGTCTATGCCAAGATAGACCGCAAGAAGCGTATCCTGGGGACTATCTTCCTCCGGGCTTTGGGGTATACCTCCAGGGAGGACATCATTAGGGCCTTCTACAAGACCGAAATCCTGGAGGTGAGGGACGATCGGGAGACCAAGGAAAAATTTTCCGGGAAGATACTGGCTACTGCGGTTTGGATTGCGGATAATTCTGAAGGAAGGGGCACGGAAGACGCCGCCGGGCGGAAGAAACTCTACCGGGCAGGGGAAAAACTGCATCCTCATAACGTGGACGAACTCCTGGTTAACGGCATCTCTGCGGTGGAAGTCATTGACTTTGAGGCCGAAGGATCGCTCAATTCTACCATGTTTCTCAACTGCTTTGAACGGGAAGAGATCAAATTTGTCAAGGAAGACGACAGCCGGGACGAGCCTTCCAAGGAAGACGCTCTGTCTGCGGTGTATTCGGTACTCATGCCCGGAGAATCCATCACGGTGGAGGCTGCGGAAAAAGAGCTGTTGGGGATGTTCTTCACCAGCCGGCGCTACGACTTGGGTAAGGTGGGTCGGTATAAGCTCAACAAGAAATTCGATTTTCAGCCTCCCTTGGATGGATTCACGTTGACTCGGCAGGACATCATCGCCACGATGAAGTTCCTGATTAAGGTTTATGTGGGGGACGGATGCAGTGACGATATAGACCATCTGGGGAACCGGCGGGTACGTTCCGTGGGCGAGCTTATGGCCAATCAGATGAAGACCGCCTTTAGCCGTATGGAGCGGATCGCCAAAGAGCGCATGAGTCTCAAGGAAACGGACACCATCAAGCCCCAGGACCTGATCTCCATCAAGCCCGTGGTTGCCGCCATTAAGGAATTCTTCGGTTCCAGCCAGCTTTCCCAATTCATGGACCAGGTTAATCCCCTGGCAGAACTGACCCACAAACGCCGGCTCAACGCCTTGGGGCCCGGCGGTCTTTCTCGGGAACGGGCGGGATTCCAGGTTCGGGATGTTCATTACACGCACTACGGTCGTATGTGTCCTATTGAGACTCCGGAAGGTCCGAATATCGGTCTTATCGTTTCTTTGGCGAACTACACCAGGGTAAATGACTTTGGGTTTCTGGAAACTCCCTACCGTAAGGTGGTTAAGGGGATTGTTACCCAGGACATTGAATACCTCTCCGCCATGGACGAAGACCGCTACTATATCGCCCAGGCTTCGGCGCGGCTGAACACCGAAGGGTTTTTCGCGGACGAGCAAGTTTCATGCCGTCGCCAGGGAGATTACACGACCCGGAGTCCTGAGGACATTCAGTATATGGACGTGTCCCCCAAGCAGCTCATTTCGGTGTCTGCCTCCCTTATCCCCTTCCTGGAGCATGACGACGCGAACCGGGCTCTGATGGGCTCCAATATGCAGCGCCAGGCCGTGCCCCTCATCTTCCCGGAGGAACCCCGGGTGGGGACCGGTATGGAAGGGAAGTGCGCCTATGATTCGGGAGTGCTGATCAAGGCCCGGCGGTCAGGGACGGTAGTGCAGGTTACGTCTCAGGCCATCACCATACAGCCGGATCAAACGGATATTGGGCGTATCGCCGAAACCAGCGCCGGGGGGGTTGACGAGTACCGGTTGATCAAATATCAGCGGACTAATCAGGATACCTGCTACAACCAGCGGCCTATCGTGAAGATGGGGGAAACCGTAGTGGCGGGGCAGATCATTGCCGATGGGCCGGCTACCCGCAATGGGGAACTGGCCCTGGGGCGGAATGTCCTGGTGGGATTTATGCCCTGGAACGGGTACAACTACGAAGATTCGATCCTGATCTCCCAGCAGGTGGTCAAGGATGATATGTTCACGTCCATTCATATTAAAGAGTTCATCACCGAGGTTCGGGAGACTAAGCTGGGACCGGAAAAGATAACCCGGGACATCCCCAATACGTCTGAAAAGAGCTTGGATAACTTGGATGCCGAAGGCATCATCCGGGTGGGTGCCAAAGTCCGTTCTGGGGATATTCTGGTAGGAAAGGTAACGCCCAAGAGTGAAACCGAAACCACGCCGGAATTTAAGTTGCTCAACTCAATTTTCGGCGAAAAAGCCAAGGAAGTCCGGGATACTTCCCTACGAGTCCAGCACGGTATTGACGGGACGATCATCGACATACAGCGCCTTAAACGTACCGAGGGCGACGACCTTAACCCCGGGGTGGACGAAGTGGTCAAGGTGCTTATCGCCACAAAGCGAAAACTCCGGGAGGGGGACAAAATGGCGGGCCGTCACGGCAACAAGGGCGTTGTGGCCCGGATTCTCCCTGAGGAGGATATGCCCTACATGGAGGATGGTACGCCCTTGGATCTTTGCCTTACTCCTTTGGGGGTTCCTTCCCGTATGAACATAGGCCAGCTCCTGGAAACGGAACTCGGCTGGGCGGCCAGTACCCTGGACGAGTGGTTCTCCGCCCCGGTGTTTCAGTCGCCCTCTGCCGCTCAGATCGAGGAAAAGCTCAAAGAGGCGGGGTTGCCGATAACTTCCAAGACCACGCTGAGAGACGGACGGACTGGGGAGGCTTTTGTGAATCCTATTTTCTGCGGGATCATTTACTTCCTCAAACTCCACCACCTGGTAGACGATAAGATGCACGCCCGATCCACTGGCCCATACTCTCTGGTAACTCAGCAACCTTTGGGCGGTAAGGCCCAGTTTGGCGGGCAGCGTCTTGGAGAAATGGAGGTATGGGCCCTGGAAGCCTACGGCGCGGCTAATACCCTTCAGGAACTTCTGACCATCAAATCCGATGATATGACGGGGCGGTCTAAGATTTACGAAGCTATCATAAAGGGCGAACCTTCCACCGCGGCGGGTATACCCGAATCCTTTAACGTTTTGGTTCAGGAATTGCGGGGCTTGGCGCTGGATATGACCATCTATGACGTCAAGGGAAAACAGATCCCCCTCACCGAGCGGGACGAGGAACTGATTAAAAAACTATCAGGTTCTAATTTCTAAGAGGTATAAAATGCGGGACATTCAAGATTTTGATTCGATTATGATTCAACTGGCTTCCCCAGGGATGATTCGGGCTTGGTCGTATGGAGAAGTGAAAAAGCCAGAAACCATCAATTACCGGACTCTCAGGCCCGAAAAAGATGGCCTTTTCTGCGAGCGAATCTTTGGGACGACGAAGGAATGGGAATGTTACTGTGGTAAATTCAAATCCATACGGTATAAGGGGGTCATCTGTGATCGTTGCGGGGTAGAGGTAACCCACTTCAAGGTCCGCCGGGAACGGATGGGACACATTGAGCTGGCCGCTCCAGTTTCCCATATCTGGTACTACCGGTCGATTCCTAGTCGTATGGGGCTTCTTTTGAACCTGCCTATGCAGGCTCTTCGTTCGGTACTCTACTACGAGAAGTATGTGGTCATTGACAGCGGGGATACGGACCTGAAAAAGATGGATCTCCTTACCGAGGAGGAGTATTATGAAGCCCAGGAACGTTACGGCGGAGGCTTTTCCGCAGGGATGGGAGCCGAGGCAGTTCGTACCCTACTGGAGAATCTCAATCTGGATCAGATGGCTACGGAACTCCGGGCCAAGATGATAGAGAAGGGGGCCAAAAGCGATAAGCGGCTTCTTAAACGCATCGAAATTGTGGAAAATTTCCGCAACTCCCAAAATAAGCCTGAGTGGATGATCCTGGACGTGGTACCGGTTATTCCGCCGGAGCTTCGCCCCATGGTGCAGCTTGACGGTGGCCGATTCGCCACGAGCGACCTTAATGATCTGTATCGCCGGGTGATCAACCGGAATAACCGGCTGAAACGGCTCCAGGTTTTAAATGCGCCGGACATCATCATCCGCAACGAGAAGCGTATGCTTCAGGAAGCGGTAGATGCCCTTTTCGACAACTCCAAGAAGAAGCGGGTGGTCAAGGGCGCTTCCAGCCGTCCGCTTAAATCCATTTCCGACATGCTCAAGGGGAAACAGGGCCGGTTCCGGCAGAACCTGTTGGGGAAGCGAGTTGACTATTCCGGCAGGTCCGTCATCACCGTGGGTCCTGACCTTAAGATGTGGCAGTGCGGGCTTCCGACCAAGATGGCCCTGGAGTTGTTCAAGCCCTTCATCATGAAGAAGCTGGTCGATAAGGACGTGGTCTATAACATCAAGAAAGCCAAGATGCTGGTGGAGGCGGAGACTCCCGAGGTCTTCGCCCTTCTGGATGAAGTAGCTAAGGAACATCCTATCCTTCTGAATCGGGCGCCTACCTTACACCGGCTGGGTATTCAGGCTTTTGAGCCGGTCCTGGTGGAAGGGAAGGCCATCAAGCTGCATCCCTTGGTCTGTCATGCCTTCAATGCGGACTTTGACGGCGACCAGATGGCGGTTCATGTGCCCCTGACCCAGGCGGCGCAGATGGAATGTTGGACCTTAATGCTCTCCGCTCGGAACCTCCTTAATCCGGCGAACGGTAAGACCATCGTGTTCCCTTCTCAGGATATGGTTTTGGGGATCAACTTCCTGACCCGGATCAAGCCCAATGCCAAAGGGTCCTTGGGACCTAACGGGCAGTGCAGGCGTTATACCTCGCTGGATGAAATCCTTATGGCGGTGGAGTCCGGATCCCTGGACTGGGAGGCTCTGATCAAGGTAACGTCTCCAAAGTTGCCGGTTTGGGAAAAGGCGGGCACGGAATTCCCCATTGGTTCCGATGAGATTATCGAGACTACCGCCGGAAGGCTGGTCTTCAACGAAGAGATGCCACCGGAAATTCCCTTTATCAATTATGAACTCAAAGATAAAGAACTGCGGGGCCTCATCGAAAACATCTTTAGCGAGAAAGGGTCCTGGACTACGGTGAAGATGCTGGACGCCATCAAAGCTACCGGGTACAAGTATGCGACGATTTTCGGCGCTACCATCGGCGTGGATGACATCGTAGTTCCGAAGGAAAAGCCCGAAATGATCGAGCGGGCAAATAAGGAAGTGGAATCCATCCAGAAACAATGGCATCTGGGGGTCATCACCCCGGAGGAGCGATACAATCGGGTCGTGGAAGTCTGGTCCAAGACAAACGAAGACTTGTCTAGTATCATGATGAAGACCCTGGAAGCCGACCGGGACGGGTTCAATTCGGTCTACATGATGGCCAACTCAGGTGCCCGGGGAAGCCGTAACCAAATCCGCCAGCTTGCAGGGATGCGGGGTCTTATGGCCAAGCCTTCAGGGGACATCATTGAGCTTCCTATACGATCCAACTTCAAAGAAGGGCTTTCGGTCATCGAATTCTTCATCTCCACCAACGGTGCCCGGAAAGGGCTTGCGGATACGGCCCTTAAAACCGCCGAAGCCGGGTATCTGACCCGGCGTCTTGTGGACATAGCCCAGGATGTGGTGGTGAATGAGGATGACTGCGGTACCATCAACGGTATTTCCTATTCGGCCATTAAGGACGGTGAAGACATCGTGGAGCCTCTGAGTGACCGTATCGTGGGACGCTATACCCTGGAACGGGTCAAGCATCCCATTACCGGGGAACTCATCATTGATGTAAATGAGGAAATCACCGAGGACATTGCCGCCCAGATCGAGGCCGCCGGGGTTGAAACCGTCCGGATACGGACGGTATTGACCTGCGAAGCCAAACACGGAGTCTGCCGCCGCTGTTATGGCCGGAACCTTGCCACCAACCGGTCCGTGGACATAGGGGAGGCGGTGGGGACCATTGCCGCCCAGTCCATAGGCCAGCCGGGAACCCAGCTTACCATGCGGACCTTTCATATCGGCGGCGCGGCCACCAAGGTAAGTGAGGAGAACCGGATCTTTCTCAGGTACCCTGTCTATATCCGTGAAGTATCCGGGGCCCACGTGGAACTTCCTGACAGCCGTCGGCTTTTTACCCGTAAGGGCTATACCGTGGTGAACAAGGTGATGAAGGAATATCCGATCCTAGAAGGAGATGAACTTTTGGTGGAGAACGGCAAGCGGATCATCCGGGGGGAGCCTATCATCCGGCGGGAGGATCAGGAGATCCTTTCTTCGGAAATCGCCTACGCCATGATACTCAACGGGAACCTCTACCTTATCGGCCAGGACCAGAAGATCGAAATCCGGAACGGTTCGGAATTTCTGGTGAAAAAGGGCGATGTAGTGGGGGCGGAAAAAACTATCGCTACCTTCGACCCCTTCTCGGATCCCATCATCGCCGAGGCATCGGGAATCGTCAAATACGAGGACATCATTTCCGGGACCACCCTTAAAGAAGAGACCGATGAGGAGACGGGGAACACAGAAAAGCGGATAACCGAGTTTCAGCTTGAAAGCAAGCAGCCTCGCATCTTCATCGTGGACGAAGCTGGGGCGGAACTGGCCTTTTACTTTCTGCCCGGCGGCGCGTATATTCAGGTTGACGAGGGAGAGCAGATCAACGCCGGAAGGACCATCGCCAAAACCCTCAAGGAATCCGCCAAAGCCATGGACATCACATCGGGTCTTCCCCGGGTCAGCGAGCTCTTTGAGGCCCGCAAGCCCAAGAGTCCCGCAGTCCTTGCCCAGGTTGCGGGGACCGTGCTGTTCAAGGGCATCGTTAAGGGCAAGCGCCTGATGATTATTCAGGACGCTTTTGGTAAAGAATACAAGCATCTTATCCCCATGACCAAACGGCTTTTGGTCCGGGATGGGGACATTGTGGAAGCTGGGGAACCGCTCTGCGTTGGCAATACCAATCCCCATGATATTCTGCACATTCTGGGTGAAAGCACCCTTCAGCGTTATCTGATGGACGAAATTCAGCAGGTATACCGCCTTCAGGGGGTGTCCATCAACGACAAACACATCGGCGTTATCATACGCCAGATGATGCGGAAGGTGGAGATCGTGGCGGTGGGGGACACTAAGTTCATCTATGGACAGATGGTGGACAAATATCGATTCCACGAGGAAAACAACCGCGTCATCTCCGAAGGCGGCCAGCCTTCGGTGGCCCGGCCTCTGTTCCAGGGGATCACCAAGGCGTCGCTCAACATCGACTCCTTCCTTTCCGCGGCGAGCTTCCAGGAAACTACCCGGGTACTCACCAACGCGGCCATTAAGGGGGAGACGGACTACCTGAGAGGCCTCAAAGAAAACATCATCATCGGGCATCCCATTCCGGCGGGTACGGGCATGAAGCGTTACCGGGACGTCAAGCTTTTTGATGAGGATCAGCAGGACCTTGACCTCCAGATGCAGGATATCCTGGAGCAACGTAGGCTTGAAAAGGCTATGGAAACGGTGAAAGAAGACATCGTTGCGGAAACGGGGGGAGTGGAAGACACGGAAGTCGATTCGGATGATTAAACGGAAACAGGGCATAATGGCATGATAATAGGGGAGGCTCTGCGGGGTCTCCCTTTTTTGGTAACGGCACAATGCAAACTCCATAGGCTCCTAACGCCCCTCCAACGCCAAGATGCACCGCACATAATGCGGCTTTTTTCCTTCTTGCGCGATATTGACCAGGGCCCCTGGTTCTTCACCGCCGCATTTATTATCCCGGCGGGGGCAGAGGTGGGCGTACCGGCAGGCGTTGCGCGCTCCCGGCGCGGGGAGGGCGGTGAAAACGCCGCCGGGATCTGCCGACTGCTCCCCGGTCAGTTCCGGGACCGCCGCCAACAGCGCTTGAGTGTAGGGGTGGGCGGGGGCGGCGTAGATATCCCCGGCGGCGCCGAGTTCTACGATTTGGCCGCGATACATCACTGCGATACGGTCGCAGAGATAATACACCACGTTCAGGTTGTGGGATATAAAAAACAGGGAAAGGCCCAGCTTTTGGTGCAGGTCCTGGAAAAGGTTGAGTATCTGGGCGCCTACAGATACGTCCAGGGAACTGATTGCCTCGTCGGCGATGATGAGCTTGGGGTCCAGCATGAGGGCGCAGCCTATACAGATCCGTTGCCGCTGTCCGCCGGACAGTTCCGATGGCCTGTGGGTTCTATAGGCGGGGTCAATGCCGACCAGAGCGAGAATTCCGTTTACCCGCCATATCCGTTCCTCCCGGTCTTTAACCCCCTGTATGATCAGGGGCTCCTCCAGGATACTACCTATCGTTTTTACCGGGTTGAGGGAACCGGCGGGGTCCTGAAAAACGGCCTGTACCTTCCGGGCCATTTCCCGGCGGCGCCGGCGGTCCTGCCTGAGCCCGTCAATGACGATTTCCCCTTCATAATCGATCAGAGCCAGCATGGCCCGGGCCAGGGTGGTCTTACCGCACCCCGATTCCCCCACCAGGCCGAAGAGTTCTCCTTCCTGAATTTCCAGGTTGATGTGATCAAGGACGGACTTTCCGGTTTTTTTCCCCAGAACGCCGTAAAAGCGGGGCACGTAGACATTGGACACATCCCGGATAAGGACGAAGGGTTTCCCGCTAGCTTCCATTCGTTTCCGCTTTTTTACCGGACGGAAGAAAACAGTAGACATAGTGGCCGCCGCCCAGGTCCGACCGGTCCGGGAAGGCGGCGGTACAGCGTATCCCTTTACGGGAACAGCGGGGGGCGAATGGGCAGCCGCGTAGTTTTACTCCATCGTCTATTGAGGGGACCTTGCCGGGAATGTTCACCAGAGGGCTGCCCTTGCGGTCTTTGGACGGGATAGCCCCGATAAGACCTTTAGGGTATTCGTGAGCGGGACGGCGGAAAATGTCCCGAACCGTCCCTTCCTCGACGAGTTTCCCCGCATACATGACCAGCGCCCGGTCGCAGAGGCGGCTTACCAGGGCAAGATCATGGGAGATAAAGAGGATGGAAGTCCCCCGGTTCCAGTTGAACCATTTCATCAGTCTCAGGAGTTGGCCCTGGATGGTAACATCCAGGGCAGTGGTAGGCTCGTCGGCGATAAGCAACCTGGGATTGCAGATCATGGCCAGGGCTATCATCACCCGCTGGCGCATACCCCCTGAAAGCTGATGGGGATACTCGCCGGCAAGCCGCTCCGCACCGGTAAGCCCTACCTTTTCCATGATGTCCAGGACTTCCCGGCGTATACGGGCTTTGTCGGTGTAACCGTGAAGTTCCAACGGCTCGGCGATCTGTCGCCCGATTTTGATTAATGGATTGAGGGAAGTCATAGGCTCCTGAAAAATCATGGAGAGGCTGTTTCCTCGTATCCCGTAAAGTTCCCGTTTTTTCAGGCCCGCAAGGTTCCGGTTTTCAAACACGATATCCCCGTGGGTTATGGACACGCCACCGGGCAGCAGACCGGGGATGGCCAGGGCGGTGAGGGTTTTTCCGCATCCCGATTCCCCGACTATGCCGAGGATTTCCCCCCGGTTCATGGTAAAACTGACGTCGTTTACCGCAAGGAGATAATCCCGGCCCCGTTTTATCCCAACGGAAAGATGCTGTACTTCCAATAAAGGCGTCGTCACCCCTTCAGTCTAGCCCTTTTTCTCGGTCCTGTTCAATGTGCCCTGATGTCATCAGAGTGGGCGCGTTTTTAAGAGATCCGGGGGGCCAGGACCCAGGCCTCCAAAGGTTGGGAACAACCGGTTATTCCCACGGTGTCGTTACCGGCCACCATTCGCTGGCATCAGGAATGGTAATGCTGTCGTAATTGCGCAAGGCAAAATTTTCTTTGATGTTTGACTCGCTCAAAAATATCTTTTCTCCAAAAGCCGATACGCCCTCATAACGTACCAGTTCCATGCGGGTTTTATCCGCCAGCGGGGTTAACCCGCAGGCGTAATTCGTGATTAACTCCTTCAAGTTTTCATTTGACAGCAGTTGATAAACCCCCGGACGCTCCACCGCGCCGTTTATGGTTATC
>JAITLF010000212.1 GCA_031278025.1 Treponema sp. | reverse complement strand
CGAATTTGCTCGCCTCAATTTTGTTTATATCCAGAATATCGTTTATAACGCCCAAGAGGTGCCTTGAGGCAATCCCGATCTGGTCAAAGGCGTGATCTTTCTTCTCTATGCCGCAAGCGGCTTTACCGATGGCTGTCATACCGATGACCGCGTTGAGGGGCGTCCGTATCTCATGGGACATGTGGGACAAAAACTCGCTCTTACTGATGTTTGCCTTGTCCGCGTGTATTTTGGCTCTACTCAGATCGATAATCAATACCAAATCCCGGCCGTTCAATCCTTCCACGATGTGATCAATTAATACCGCTTTGCTTCCCTTGCTATAAATGCCAATGACCTGGGCAATTTCGGCCATGATACCCGGATAGGCATAGACCATTACCGCAGCAGGGATTCTCCGCTTCGTATTTGCGGATTGCCGTAGTTTTCCCCGATCCTGCTTCCCCCAGGATGACTGCAATATCCCGGTAATCATGGGCCATCTCTACGCAGTCTGGATATTTTCGATAGTGGTGGTCATGGCGACCGGGATGCTGATGTCGAAGGACCCATCGCTCTTCCCGCTTCAAAAAGGCTTGTGCCGTAATGTTACCGTTGTATGTGCGTCTTGTATGAGCTGATACTACCTGTAAGGAGTTACGAGACAAATTTGTTTTGTCCAACTTTTCAATTTATTCGAGATAGGTATAACAGGCTATATATGGCCCAGCGGCTGAATGGGTACAAAACAACTATACCTATATTACCCAAAATTCCGTGTTTTTTCCTGAAATTTGGGAAATTTTTGTTAGAAGCCCTTGATTTTATTTTATAGTTGCTATAAAATGACTATTGTTATGGCAATGGACAAAAGAAAGCTGCTTACCGAAAAGTTCTATCAGGTTATCAATGCGACGGCCCAGGAGATGAAAACCGCGAGGGACTACGGTAACGGCATGAAACTGCACCATTCGGAGGTACACGCTCTGGAAGCCATCAATAATCACGAGGGGGCTAACATCAGCGAGCTTGCCGGACACATGGGGGTAACCATCGGGGCGGTTTGGCAGGTTGCCAGAAAATTGAAGGCTAAAGGATTGGTTGAAAGTTATCGGCTGAAAGATAACCAAAAGGAGGTCTATTTTCGCCTGACCAGTTCAGGCCGTATTGCCCGTGAGGGACACAACCGGTATCACGAGACGCTTAATGCCGATTGGTTTAACTTTATTGACCGGCTTACTGAAAGCCAGACAAAGGTTATTTCGGATTTCTTTGATGAAATCGTGAAGTCTGTAGGGGGTACTGTATGATTTAATTGTTCGGGAATGGTATTTTGTTGGCATATTTTATAGTAAATATAAAATACTGACGGTATTTTTGGAGGAAGTATGACGCAATCACTCGAAGACTATTTGAAAACAATCGGGCTTCTCTCCGATATAGGGGAAGTCCGAATTACGGATGTCGCTGTCCGGCTTGGAGTGTCTAAGCCGTCCGCGCTTGCGGCGGTCAGGTCATTGGAAGAACGGGTTTTTTTGAAGCACCTATACTACCGGACTATTACCCTGACAGAACGGGGAAAAGAAAAAGCGGCGGAATTGAGGGGGCGTTGCGAGTTTCTTTCATCGTTTCTTCAAGACGTGATTGGAGTCAGCGCCGAGGCCGCTAAACGGGATGGTTGCCAACTGGAGCATATTCTTTTAGAGGAAACGCTCAAAAAGATGAAAAGCGTAAAGCGGCATCGAGAACGATTTCCGGTCAAACAGCCTTACAACGACTAGGGAAAAACACCCTATGTTTCCGTTATGGAGGCAGACCGGTTTTTATTTTAGCCCTGATGTTAGTCTTTACTAATATAAAGGGTATCTATAAGGAGAAGTGTTATGCAAAACATAACGAATTTAAGACGAGGAGAACGGGGCGTTGTAGCCAGATTGGACGGCGACCCCCGCTTCTTGAGCCGTATCACCGCCATCGGCCTAACGCCGGGCTGCCCTGTAGAAATACTGCGGAGTGAAGAACGCCAGCCGGTCTTGCTCTACAGCCGGGACACGATGATCGCCCTCAGCAGAGGGGAAGGAGAAAGAATTATGTTGGAGGTAGGCAGATGAGTTGCGAATACTGCGAAGACGCGAAAACAAGGAAAGCCGGAGACAGGCGCGCAAAAACTCACCTCCCTGTTATCGCCCTTTTGGGGCAGCCCAATTCGGGAAAATCAACGCTGTTTAACACCCTCACCGGAGGCCGCCAACACGTAGGGAACCGGCCCGGTAAAACCGTTGAGAAAAAAGAGGGCCGGTTTCAACACAAGGGTAAACAGTACCTTGTCGCCGACCTGCCCGGAAGTTACTCCCTTTCCAACGTATCCTTTGGATACGCCGGATCGGAGGAAGAAATCGTTACCCGCGATTACATTGCCGGAGGCGAAGCGGACATCGTGTGCATTCTCGCGGACGCTTCACCGTTGGAACGTTGCGGAACGGTTAAACACCACGCCGGAGGCAATAGCGGCCCGCCTTGATTTTCTTCACCGTGCGGGCTATCTGCGGTCTGCACGGTGAAGGATTGCGGCAGGAAATGCGCCGACTGCCCAATCGCAAGCGCCGCGCCGCTTAATGTTTCGGCTGTTTGGGAGGCGGTGAAATAAATAGGGAAGGCATACAATGTCAGACTGCTTATATTCAGACACGGTAAAAGATCATTTTACCAGTTCCCCATCCCCGGTATAATCCGCCAAAAATTTGAATTTCTCTTTATGATGCGGAAGTACGCCGAAATGGTACGCATAAACCTGAATATTGTCGAAATATCCCTGATACACGAAGAAGACCGCGCTGCCATCATTCAGGGCGACTTAGGTCTTATCTTACATGAGCTAGCGAAAGAATATTGATTGTTCAGAAGATTATACGAACTGTAAATTCATAAACGGAGTAATTATGACACAATCACAGGAAGATTATCTTGAAATGGTCAGTTTTCTCGCCGATGAAGGGG
>JAITLF010000032.1 GCA_031278025.1 Treponema sp. | reverse complement strand
TCCGTTACGGAAATATCCGCCTGCCCTTCAGTTTTATCAACTATGCCCTGAACGCCGTTCCGGCGATCATCTGCTTCCGGTACATCGGAAAGCGTTTTACCCTTTACTCCTGCCTCATGATCCTGGTATGCGGTTTTTTGACCGACTGGATGCCTTCCACAGGCATAGCCCCCATGTTTTCAGGTTTTCTGCGGCTCCAGGACACCCTGCTTTCCGCGGTTTTCGGCGGCCTTTTGAACGCCCTGGCCATAAGCTTCTGTCTCTGGGCGGGGGCAACCAGCGGCGGCACGGATTTTATCGCCGTTTTCATTTCCGAAAGATTCCGTAAGGACGCGTGGAACTACATTTTCGCCGGAAACTGCGCGATCCTCGCCCTGGCCGCTTACCTCTTTAGCCTGGACAAGGCGCTCTACTCGATCATCTTCCAGTTTACCACAACCATGGCCCTGTCGGCCCTGTACCGGGGCTACCAGCAGCGCACCCTGCTCATCATCACTTCCAGGCCCGACGAGGTCTATACCCTGATCCGGGACATTACCCACCATGGGGCCACGTCTTTCCAGGGCCTGGGGAACTACGAAAAGACCGGCCGGACCATGCTCTATTCGGTAGTATCCGCCAACGAGGTGGACGAGCTGGTACGGGCTATCAGGAACATCGACGGGAAAGCCTTTATCAACGTACTCAAGACCGAACAGGTAAACGGCAGCTTTTACCTGCGGCCCAGGGATTAGGGTTCAGGATCAGGGTTTAATACACGATAATGGGCGTGTCTTTTCCGCAGAAGGCGCAGCAGTAATACTTTTCTCCATCCTCTTCCGCCTCTTTTAGCGAGAGCCCCCCGATGTCTATATGATAACTCCGGCGGTTGACAAGGGTCTCGCCGCAATGGGGGCAGTGGGTTGCCGCCTCTCCGGCGGTGTTCCCCACATACACGTAGGGCAGAATTTCCCGCGCCCGTTCCGCGGCCCGCAGTAAGGCCGCCGGTTCGGTAGGCTGGGCGTCCCAGCGCCAGTCCGGGTGATAGGCGCTCAGGTGCCAGGGTATAACCTTCCCGCGCCGGCTTACTTCAAGATCGGCGATAAAATGGGCGATGCTCTTTAGCTCGGCTTCGCTGTCGTTAAGGCCGGGGACTACCAGGGTGGTTACTTCCACATGGACGCCGTTTTCATAACAAACGGCGATGAAGTCCAGTACCGTGTCCAGATCGCCCCCTAAGGTTTCCTGGTAGGTTTGCCGGGAAAAACTTTTCAAATCAATATTCGCCGCGTCTAAAAAGGGAATAATCTCAGCCGCCGCCTCCTGGGTGGCGCAGCCGTTGGTAACCAGAACATTGGCCACCCCCCGCTGATGGGCCATCCGCATACAGTCCAGGAGGTATTCGGGATGAACCAGGGGCTCCGAATAGGTGTAAGCAAGCTGGGGAGGATCAAGCTGGCCGGGCAGGAGCGTTCCTTCCGGCCGCGCCTTCCCGTCATTCAGGGCCAGGGATACTATCTCTTTGGCTTCAAAATAGCGGCCCGGTGGTTTATCCCTGCCCCGGAACTGGGAGATATGCCAATTCTGGCAGAAGGGGCAGCGGAGGTTGCAGCCCGCGAAACCGAGGGAAAGGATGGACGAACCGGGACGGAAATGGTAGAGGGGTTTTTTCTCGATAGGGTCGCGGGCCAGGACCGTCACATGGCCGTACCAGGGGATATGGCTTTTCCCGTTCAAATTCCCCCGTACGCCGCAGGCGCCCCATCCTTCAGGAGGGATCAGGCAATGGTGGGGGCAGAGATCGCAGCGGAGAGCGTCCAGCTTTGAAAAGAAACGGCCTTTCGGGGAAGATCCTTTCGGTCTGCCGGTATCCGCCTCTCGTTTTGTCTTCTGGCTTAACTCCAACGAGGGGATGTCGGCGGAATATTCCGCCGAAGCATGGGAGGGGTCCATATTTGTCATCGGTCTTCGGAGGCCGCCCTGTTTGCGGAGGCATTCGCGGCGCCCTGCGCGGGGGCCTTGAAACGGATCTTTTGAAATCTCTCCCGCAGATCTTCTTTTTTATTGGCAAACTGGATAGGCTCGTCAACCTCAAAAGGTTCCATGATTACCCCATGGGCCCCCTTGCGAACCCAGAGCTTTACCAGGGGAACCCCTTCGCCGCTCCGGTTTACCGCCGAGTGAAGCTCTTCCACATAAAGGACATCCTCGATCTTGAATTCCAGTATCGAAGGGTTCATCCCCAGGGGATCGTAGACCAGGATAAGTTTGTTTTTTTCCGAAGGGTGCTGGCGGGGGTACCCGGCAAAAGGAAGGGCGTTTTTCGGCGGCCCTCCGCCGTACTTGGCAATTTCGTTAAGGGGCAAGGTTTCAAGGTAAGTTCCAACACTCATATGGGCCTTCTTTCACCTATGGAGTATATTCTACAAAAATGGCATACTATCTAAATAAAATCCTATTATTAAAATATAGAACCTGCCGGGAGAGGATGCAACAGAAAATGAAAAAACCAGGCAAGATTTCTTTGTGTCTATTTAGTCATTTTCTTAGCCTTCAGGCCGCGAAAATGCGATTTTTTAAGGAAGTCGCGGACCTACGGTCCGAGTCCATAATGTGTCTACATTATGGACAGACTCTATTTAGTCATAGCGCGATTTCAGAAGGCAGCGGGGTCTGTTTTGTGTACTAAAAAATGCGGTGAAAGGGTGTTTCTGTTTCAGGGAGGCTCGCTGGTTCTGAGGGACGATGTCCCCGACGCCGGCCTTGCCCAGGGCCTTCCCCGGGAAACCATTCGGGAAGCTTTCGACGATATCGACGTTTTTAAAATTCCCTCGGTGGACGGGCCGGGAACCATATACGGCGCTTCCCTGGGGGAGAAGGCCCCCCTGCCCCCGTTCTGGCGGGCCGTTCCGGTAAGGCAGGGCCTCTCCCTGCTTAGCGCCGGAAAAACCGTGGACGGGAAAGGGCCCCTCGGCCGTATGCTGCGGGCTTATCATATCGCCCAATGGCGGCGGGACGCGGCTTTTTGCGGTTCCTGCGGGACAAAAAACACCGACGCTCCGGACGAGCTTGCCCGCCTCTGCCCCGCCTGCGGCCGCCGGGAATACCCCCGGATTTCCCCGGCGGTGATCACCATCATCCTTCACGATGACGGCCGGGCGCTCCTGGCCCATAACAAAAAATTCGCCGAGGGAGTCTACAGCCTTATCGCCGGGTTTAACGAGGCGGGGGAAAGCCTTGAGGCCACGGTAGCCCGGGAGATTCGGGAAGAAGTGGGCCTTGAGGTTGCTGATATCCGTTACATCGCCTCCCAGCCCTGGCCCTTCCCCAACTCCCTGATGCTGGGTTTCGCCGCCCGCCATGTCTCGGGGGAACCCCGCCCGGACGGCGTGGAAATTGAGGACGCCCAATGGTTCCCTCCGGACAAGCTCCCCAAACTTCCGGGAAACGGATCGGTTTCCCGTTACCTTATAAACAACTGGCTTGAAGGCAAACTATCTTTCAAAAGGTGAGTCGTGGGGGCCCGCGAAAGAGGGATAAAACGAGGGAATCCAGCCCCCTTGGCATACCTTGTGCGCTAAGAGCCTCTTGTAAGCGGATTTTTTCCCCAGGGCGGTTTTGTTGGCGCCCCCTTTATGCGAAAAATCTCGATTGTCCGGCTCCCGTGAAGCTCTGGTTCGAGTGCGGTCCTGTTATGCGCCGGGGCATTAAAAAAACGGGAAACAAGCCCTTGGGAAGAGCCGGGGAGGGCTGAATACGAAGATACACACATGCGAAGAAGTACCGCCATTGATTATTGTCATGCCACCCATTTTCAACCTGCGCCTTATAGTACGATTATCGAAAAACAATCCATATCCGTTACTTTGGCTCAATTCTGAATATTATTTTATCGCCTTCTTCGCTTCCGGTAAAAAGATACCTGCTTCCACTGAAAAAGAACCGATGTTCAAAGGTAACACTGCCCTGTGATGTCGTTGTTATTATTTGCCCTCCTCTTATTTTTGAAGAAGAATAAGACACGACAACAGTATGAAACCCAGGGGATACAAGAAAATCATTATCAAAAAGATAAGTATTAGCAGAATTGCCGTCAATGCTTATCATTATTATCTCGGGTTCTTTATCAAGAGTCACATAATTCCCTGTTATTGCTTCACCATCGAGGAGCCATTGGTTATTTTGGTAGATATATGTCCCCGCGAGAGAAACAGAGTTTGCAAAATGAATTTTTAAGGCTTCCATCAATTCATTGGTAAAAGCGCCATCTCCAATCTTTGGTACCCTTGTCAAGGTCACGCTGGTTAACTGATTGTTCGCGAATGCGCCGCTTCCAATCTGGGACACTCCTGTCAAATCTACGCTGGTTAACCGGTTGTTCGCGAATGCATTGCTTCCAATTTGGGATACTCCTGTTAATTTTGTAGACGGCAGACTTTTCTCCGGTTTGATAGACGGCCGGTTAAGCCTTATTGTTGATTGTTAATACCATCGAAATAGTATATCCAAAAATTTATAGTACGCCTGTTATAATAGTTCTCCTTCCGGCTCGTATTCTGTCTTGCCTCAGAACACTGTATTTTCAACGCGCTGCGGAATTCCTAATTACCGCGACTTGCGTACCGCTGTTATAGAAAAAGGATCTGCCCGGCTGCCGATCCCCCCATAAACAACAAATGAGGTAATAGACTTGTTCAAGAACCCGGTTGGTTCTCCGCCAAGCTCCAGTTGGCTTACAAGTCCCGGGGCTGTAAAAGAAGTCCCGATTCGGCGGGAGAGCGCCGGCCCGCTTCAGACCGGTTGTGCTGTAACGGCCAGACCCTAACGACAAAAAAGAGCCGGGGAATTCCAACGAAACCCCCCGGCTGCTATACTGGGTATATGAAAACTATACTACCCGCCAAAAACTATACACCCCTCTCCACCTTGAATCAACTCTGCCTGCCGATGGATGTCGGCGTACTGATCCCCCCGGACGATCCGGTGCGGCTTCTGGTGTTTATCCTGAAGCAGCTTGATCTGAATCCCCTCTATGAGGCGTATAATGCATATTGCGAAAGGCGGCGGAGGGAGCAGGCCGACCGGGAACACAAAGCGGCGGAGCGGGGAGACGGGAAATTGATCGAAGCGGAAAGGAAGGATACCCAGCCGGGCAGGCGGGATGAGAAAAAGAAGGACGGGCGGCCGCCCTGCGATATAGTCGTATTGCTCAGCATCGTCCTGTACGGCGCCATGGA
>JAITLF010000024.1 GCA_031278025.1 Treponema sp. | reverse complement strand
GACCCCCTTGGCCGCTATCTGGAACTCTCCGCCCGTTTCTACCATGCGGTTGCCGAAGCCGCCGCCGGCAACCTGCGGGAGATCCGGGGGGCCTGTCCCCCGTAACGCCGGCGGCAAGGGCCCGCGGAGCGCGGCCTTGAAGTTCCAGACTTAAGTCTAGAGCTTCCAGACTTAAGTCTAGAGCTTCCAGACTTAAGTCTTGAATCGCCAGACTTAAGTCTAGAGCTTCCAGACTTAAGTCTAGAGCTTCCAGACTTAAGTCTAGAAGTTCCAGACTTGAGTCTAGAAGTCCCAGACTTAAGTCTAGAGCTTCCAGACTTAAGTCTAGAAGTTCCAGACTTAAGTCTTGAATCGCCAGACTTGAGTCTAGAAGTTCCAGACTTGAGTCTAGAAGTTCCAGACTTGGGTTTCTAATCAGGGAACTGGGGTCCGGCAACGCCGGACCCCTGGGCGGCGCCCTTATGCCAGGCCCTTGAGTTTGCTCAAAAACAACAGGGGCTTTGCTTCGCCTATGGCCTTTAGGCGTTCATAGGCCTCTTTCGGTTCCGTGTCGGCGCCGGAAAAGACAAACCCTGTCTTGCGCCGCAGATACCAAAGGTAGTGCTTCCCCAGGATTCTCAAATTTTTCGGGGCCGATTTGGATGTGTAGAGCTTCTGTTCCAGGCAGGCGTCCAAAACAATGTGGTTGTCCATACCGGTCAGCCAATACAGGTCCGTATCGCCTAAAAACAAAACCAGCCGCTTAAACCCTTCCGCCATGCAGTCGTCATGCCTGAAACCGTCAAAGACCAGGTTCATCCGTCCCAGGCTCAGATCGTATCCCCGCAGCCTAAGGTTCCTGCGCAGTTCTATCAGATTGGCCCGTACCTCAATAACACGGTCCCGGTTGTTCCCGGCGCTTTGCAGTTCCCGCCGCAGGTTCCGCAGCTGCGTCTGGTACTGGGGCATTTCGCCGATCCGGCTGATAAACAGGTTGGTTTCGGATAACAGCTTCCAAACATCGCCAAAATGATCAGAAATGAGTTCCGGTATTTTCATAGGGATGGTATAACCTACTCCTAAAGCGGTATTTTGGCTATTCCTCCGGTAACGTTCTATGATACAAGAGAGCGATACCAGGCAAGGAGTACGATGTGGGAACAGTTTATGCGGAAATCACCCTGAAAAACGCCGGCGATGTAATTAAAGCCCGTGATGGGATTATCCCGGCGAAAGAAGTCCGCCGGGCTTTAGTGCGGGCGCTGGTTGATACCGGCGCGGGGACGCTGGTCATCAACGAAGCGGTACGGCGGCAGCTGGGGCTGGAGATACGGGGGCCGCGGAGCGCCGAACTTGCGGACGGCGCGAAGCGGGCATACCAGGTAACGGAGCCGGTGGAGATTCAGTGGAAGGACCGGGATACAACCTGCCGGGCCCTGGTACTGCCCGGCGCGGGGGATGTCCTTTTGGGCGCGATACCCCTTGAGGATATGGATTTGATCATCGATCCGGGGCGGCGGGAACTGGCGGGCGCCCACGGCGATGAAGTTGTGTGCCTGGTTAAATGATGACGGGCCCTGGGGGACGCCATTCGGTTTTAGTGGTGGACGATGAGGTAAAGATACTCCGCCTGGTAAAATCGTACCTAGAGATAAACGGATATACCGCCGTATGCGCCGGAACCGCCGGGGAGGGCATGGCGCTTTTTGAGCGGAACCAGGTTTCCCTGATTCTGCTGGACGTGATGCTCCCGGATTTTTCCGGCGAGGAGTTCTGTAAAAAAGTCCGGCGCATGTCGGATGTCCCCATCATCATGATTACCGCCAGGGTTGATGAAGAAAGCATAATCCGGGGCCTTGCCATTGGGGCGGACGACTATGTATGCAAGCCCTTTAGCCCGCGGCAGCTTATGGCCCGTGTCGCGGCGGCCCTGCGGCGGCGGGGGGAGCCGGAAAAAACCGGCGGCGTCCTTTCCCTGGGCGATTTAACGGTGGACACGGAAAGGCGCGTTCTGCGCCGGAATGGGGAAGAAGTCCCCCTGACCCGTGACGAATACAATATCCTTGCCCTCCTTATGTCCCGGCAGGCAAAGATCTTTACACGGGAAGAGATTCTGGATGCCGTCAAAGGGGGCGATTACGAGGGGTTTGACCGCTCCGTGGACAGCCACATAAAGCGGCTAAGGGCTAAGATAGGGGACGACTCCCGGCCCCCCCGGTATATCCTTACCGTCTACGGCATAGGATACCGGATGGGGGGCGGCTCCTGACCATCAGCCTGAAAAACCGCCTGGCCTTCACCTACGCCCTCTTCATCAGCCTTGCCCTGGGGGTATTAACCCTCATCATCAATAGTTTTGCCGGACGTATCTTTAACGCCCTTATCACGGACAATATCGTCAAAAAAAGCGGAGAAATCGTCAGGGATATCGGGGACCGGTACAACCCCCTGATGCGCGGGTTCGACGCGTTTTCCATAGAGGCGATGGGCATGTCCTTTGTCCATGAGGGGTATATCGTAACCGTTGAAGATGAGGATGGGGGCCTTGTTTGGGATGCCCGTTCCTGCGACATGCGGCAGTGTATGGAGGTGATAAACGACATAACCGGACGCATGGAAGGCCGATTCCGGCTGAACGGCGGGCTGCGGCAAGAGCGGTACCCGGTCCGGCATTCCGGCAGAACCGTAGGAACCGTAACCATCGAAACCTATGGCCCCTTTTTCTACAGCGAAACGGAGACAAAGTTTCTAGCGTCCATAAACAGGCTCCTCCTTATCGCGGGGATTATACTGACCCTTATCAGCGTTGGCATCTCCATTGCCCTTTCCCGTGCCATAGCCAGGCCGGTCAAAAAGGCGGAAGAGGCGGCCCGGCAGCTAGCCCGCGTTCATGCGCCGTGGACCAGGGTTTCAGACGGGGCGGAGGCGGATCAGCCGGTCATCAGAATACCCGAAGGGTATAAAACACGGGAACTGGCGGAACTTTCCCGGTCGCTCAACCTGCTGGCGGCGGAACTGGAAGAAGCTGAGGGCCGCCAAAAGCGGCTTACTTCCGACATAGCCCATGAACTGCGAACCCCCCTCGCCTGTTTGCGGGGGGATATCGAGGCCATGCTGGACGGGGTTTATCATCCGGACAGAGAACATCTGGAAAGCTGCCATGAGGAAATCCTGCGCCTTACCGGTCTGGTGGAGGGCTTGAATACCCTGGCCAGTCTTGAATGGGAAGCCGGCACTCCCTACGGAATGTCGGCAACCCTGAATAAGAGCGGCTTTGATCTGGCAAAATTACTGCGCGCGACGGCGGAACAATTCCGGGCCGCCGCACGCGAAAAGGGCATAGAAATAACCTTGAACCTTATGGAAAGTCCCATCACCGCCGACTACGGCCAGCTTAAGCAGGTATTCATCAACCTGTTATCCAACGCGGTAAAATACACTGACCGGGGCGGCATAACCATCACCATAACGGAAGGATCGGGCCGCCGCGGCGCAGGCCAGGGCCGGCGGCGCGCTCAGGCAGCGGCCCCTGCCCATTGGGAAGTTACCGTTACCGATACCGGTATAGGCATACCGGAAAGCGATCTGCCCCATATCTTTGAACGCCTGTACCGCTCGGATAAATCCCGCAGCCGCGGCACAGGCGGCGCCGGGATCGGCCTTACCATAGCCGCCGCCATCGTCCACGCCCACGGCGGCGCCATCAGCGCCGAACCCCGCCGTGAAGAAGAACCCGCATCGGGAACCGTGTTCCGGGTAACGCTATAGCACACCCTGCGGCGGGGCGCGGGGCAGAGCCCGGCGGGGCGCGGGGCAGCGCCCCGCGGGGTCCGATCAGCGCCCGCGGCGCCGGGCGGGCCTTAGTTGATACAGAAAGCGGGGACGCAGCCCGCCTCGTTGTTCGCAGCGGTATAGGTGGGGTTGCCATCAGAGAGGACCGTTGCAAACAAATCCGGATCCTTAGAAAACGCGGCACTTCCCAAATAATATGTAACCTCCTCCCCAGTTGGAGCAGCCTTTTTCCGCCTATCGTTACTGGAATAGTATTCAAGCCATGCTTGGTTTCCCTCCGTTTCATAGGTACTCGCGTAGCCGTCAGTCGATTCAAACATCTCCCGTACCGTGGGCAGCCACAGAAGGTCTTTCACTTTAGTACCATCACCGGCGTCATTGCCCGTTGCTACATGCCGTAAAGGAGCCCACATCACCGATTTCGGCACCCCCGCGGCCACCAGCCCCGCAAGGAACTTGCCGCTGTCGGCGTCGTCTTCGACCGTTGTCAGGTACTTCCGCATTTCGCTCTCCGCGTACCCGCCGGCGTTGGTGGCAGCAGCGTTCATCCGGCGCAAAACCGGCATGTTTTGAAAATGGAACACCACGTGGTCCACGCCGTCGTTAACCGTTTCCGCGTACGACCCCGTTCCCGAACGGAACGAGTTTATCCCCGCCACAATCAGCTGCGGGTTGGCTGTGGCGGTAAATCCTCCCGCGCCGTTGTACGCGGCAACCGAGAGGCTTTCAAGGTCGATCCAGTCCCCCAGCTTTATCACTTCCTTCGTAGCGTCGTCGGTGAGCCCGCCCGCCTGAATGAAATAGTGCAGGGTCCTAACGGTCTCCTTTACCCCCGCTGTTCCCTCCGTTGTAATACCAAACTTTCCCTTGATGCTGGGCGTGTTCGCGGCGGCGTCAACATCAGCAAAGAAGGTGCTGGGCTCCCAGTTCGCAGCCAGATATGTGGGGATTTTGTAGATATTGCTCAGCATCCCGTCTTTTGATACCGCCACATACACGTCGGTATCCGCAGCCGCCACTATCTCTATTTCCTCATGGGTCCCCGTCTTAAACGTACCCAGGAGGGTGTAGTCGGAATACTGAGTAGGCGCAGCCGTTGTCCCACCCGCTACTGTTACTGCCGCGTAATACACGTCCGCGTCCCCGGTGTACCCGCTGGTGGTAAATGTTATCACATTCACATC
>JAITLF010000376.1 GCA_031278025.1 Treponema sp. | reverse complement strand
GGTAACAGCCCCGGATATCCGCCCTGAACCGCACCCGGCCGAAACCGGTATCTTCCACGGAAAGCCCAAGTTTCCGCAATTCATTGGCGGTAATCCGCTCCACTCCCACCCCGCAAAGGGCCGCATAAGTTTCCATAGGCAATCAGTATAACATATTTCGGGATTTTGTCGATGTGGGTATAATATCGCCTAAAATACATGAATAAACAACCGTACCCAAAAAATTTGACAACAGACCCCTTTTTCTTCGGTATTTTCTTCGTACAGTCTTGATTATTTTCCTTATTCGGTATAATTTTATTGAATTAAACAATATAGATATAAATTTATAGAATTTGATGGGAGAGAGGACCATTAATGGCAGCAAAGACGTTCAAAAGAGGCCTGCTTTTGCCTACCAGGAAACATGCCACCGAGGGAAAACCCACGGAGGCCGCTCCGGTGCCGAAACAGGTGGTTATTCCGGTGAATCAACATTTTGGAACCCCGAATAAGGCATTGGTCGTGCCGGGCGACCGGGTCAAACAGGGGCAAAAGATTGCCGATGCGCTTAATCCGGGTACATTGGCAGTACCGGTTCACGCTTCCATTGCGGGGGTAGTCAAAAAAATCGAAGTCCGTACCCTGTCGAACAACACGGACGGGCTTTGTGTCGTTATCGAGGCCGATGAGGCGGGTGTGGCTGAAACCGGAGCGGATGAGACCGCCTTTATGCCTCCGTTGGACATCGATCGTTGCACAAAAGAAGAGGCCCTTGGCCGGATAAGGGACGCGGGGATCATCGGCATGGGAGGGGCGGGATTCCCAACCTATGTTAAGTTATCGCCCCCGCCAAACAAGCCGATTGATGTGATCATTGCCGACGGCGCTGAATGTGAGCCTTACCTTACCACCGACGAGGCGCTTATCGAAGAAAAAACCCAGGTACTGGTTCAGGGGCTTGCCATTGTGATGAAGATCACCGGGGTAAACCGGGCCATTATAGGAATGGAAGACAACAAGGCCCTGCTCATTCCCAAAATCGAAAGAGTCATTGCCGAAGTACCACATCCGGGCACCATTGAGGTCGGTCTTTGCAAGACCCGCTATCCCCAGGGAGGTGAGAAACTGCTCATTACCGCCCTGACCGGCAGGGAGGTGCCTTCCGGCGGGCTTCCCATGGATGTGAAATGTATTGTTTCGAATGTGGGAACCCTGTCGGCGATTGCCGAGGCTTTTTCCCTGGGCAAGCCCCTGATTGACCGGGGGCTTACCATATCGGGCGGGGCGTGCAGGACGCCGAAAAATATCCGGGCCGCTATCGGAACCCTGGTGAGCGATTTAATTCCGGATTTTATTGAACTTGATTACGGAAAACTGCGGAAGATCCTCTTTGGCGGCCCCATGATGGGAACCGCCGTGCCTTTTACGGCGATTCCGATTCAAAAAAATACTTCCGGCGTTATCCTGATGACGGAAGAGGAAACTTACACAGCGGCGGAAGGCCCCTGTATCCGCTGTGGCCGCTGTATACGGAACTGTTCGTGCAGGCTTTCCCCGGTATTGATGAACAATGCCCTGGAAGCGGGAAACCTTGACGAGGCGGTTTGGGCGGGGCTTATGGATTGTATCGAGTGTGGGGCCTGCACCTACGTATGCCCGGCCCGGATACGGCTGGTACAACGTTTCAGAATTGGAAAGGGCCGGCTGCGCGCGAGACAGGCTGCCGAGGCGGCGGCTCAAGCCACCCGCAGGAAAGCGGCGGCCGTAACCACGGAGAAAACACAAGGAGAATAACGCATGGCAGAAAACGCACCCCCTGTATTGCTTCAATCCAGTCCGCACATTGTCTCACCGGTAGACGCCCGCACCCTGATGGGGCACGTACTCATCTCCCTGGCGCCGGTCTCAATTTTCGGCGTGGTGATCTTCGGTATTCCCGCGCTGGCAAATATTCTGATCGGCATAGCTACCGCGGTCGCGGCGGAAGCGCTGTTCCGGCTCGCCACGAAACAGGATAACCGGATAGGGGATCTTTCGGCGGCGGTAACCGGATTACTGTTGGCGTTGGTTATTCCCCCTTCGACCCCGCTGTGGATCACCGCCCTGGGTTCCGTATTTGCCATCATTGTGGCAAAGGAATTTTTTGGCGGACTTGGGGCAAATGTGTTTAACCCCGCCCTTATCGGCCGGGCCTTTCTCCTCATGACTTTTCCCGCGGCGCTTACCACCTGGGATCGGCCTTCCCAGGTCTTAAGCGCGGGCGCGGACAGTATCACCGGTCCTACTCCCCTGCGTATATTGAGCCTGGGCGGGGGCATAGACGCCGTGGGAGCGGACTTTACCGCTCTTGGGCTTTCAGGCTCACCGGATTATTGGTCTACCATTAAGACCCTCTTTATCGGAAACCACGGAGGTTCCATTGGGGAAACATCAATACTGTTGATACTTGCCGGAGTTATCTACCTATTGATCACCCAAACCATAGACTGGCGGACGCCCGCGGCCATGATTGCGGGCGCTGTTCTTGCGGCGTTACCGCTGGGGATGGACCCGCTTGTCGCGGTACTGAGCGGCGGTCTCCTTTTCGGCGCGGTATTCATGGCCACCGATTATGTGTCCGCGCCGGTTACTTCGACGGGGAAACT
>JAITLF010000358.1 GCA_031278025.1 Treponema sp. | reverse complement strand
TTCCCGTACAGTTCGATGTCTTCCCAGCCTTTGGCGAAGGCCATCACCGCCAGAAGGGTAATGACAATAACTTCGATAAGGGGATAGCATTTCTTGCGGTCGATCCGCGGGTCTTTGATGTCGCTAAAAAAGTCGATGATGGGTGGCACGGTTTTGGGGATCATAATTGCCTCCATTCTCGCCTTTATCGGCTTTTTTTGCCGCTGCTTTACTCCTTTTTTAATGCGCTCGCCCTGTAAAATTCCTCTTGACACGATTTTTTTTAACGACTAAAATAGGATAATAGATATTCTAGTATAGAATCATGATGAGTTATTGTGACGTATACTTTTAATTTGGAAACGGCGATTGTCCCGTTGTGTAAAATCTATGCCGTGCAGAACAATATACTGGTAAGCAAATCGGTGTTGGGTTTGTTCCCTGGTTATCTTGATTTTTCGGAGTTAAAAAATACCTGACAGGAAATGAATATAGTTGGAAATATATGAGGTGTTATATCCCATCTTGTCTCTACATATGATATTTCAGAGTTCGGTGAATTCTGGAAGCGGAGTTAGTGCATGACATATATGCGGAAGCATCACATTTCAAAAACAGCAGTAATTGAAAGTGAAGAATCTACTGGTTTGACCGAAAGTAATTTAAGAGGGGGTAGTATCCCCCGGGGAGAAGGAATAAGTATGCTACCTTTTACGGAAGTAGGAGAAATCGTTTCACTGGGGGAAATCGCCGGGGATTTTAACGGAAATGAAGAAGAGAACGCCGAACGGCCAAATGGGAGGGTAGTGGTGCGTACCCGGGCAAAACGGACCGGAGGGTCGGGATCGGAAAATGGTTCCACCGAGAGCGCGGCGGGTGAAGGTCCCTACGGAGGAAACGTCGTTCCCCTTGATTCGCCGGTCCGCCGGGGCCTCGGCAGGTCGCGGATACACCGGAATTACGATCGGGGTGGGAACCCTGTTTCCCCGTCCCCCACGGTCGGTAACGGTAATGACAACGGCGTTCAGGCGCCGGGCGTTCAAGTTCCCGGTCCGGTTTCCGGTAGCGAGACCTTCGCGCCTGCTGCCTTCCTGCCCTCCATTCCCAAGAACCTGCCTTCTATGCCCGACATCTACGGCAGACCCGAGCCTCGGCTGGATCAGGACAACGGTAAGCCCCGGCTTTCCATCAACGAACTCATCAGGCTCAATATGATGGACCTGCGGGAACTGGCTGCGGGGTACAATATTTCTCACGAAGACATGGTTTCTCTGAAAAAACAGGAGATCATCTTTTCGATACTGAAAGCCCATACCGAGCGGGGGGGCATCATATACGCCTATGGCTCCCTGGAAATACTCCCTGACGGTTACGGGTTTCTCAGAAGTCCTCAGAATTCTTACCTTCCCGGTCCGGACGACATCTATATCAGCCCGAGCCAGATCCGGCTCTTTGCCCTGAAAACGGGAGATACGGTTTACGGCCAGATCCGTAGCCCCAAGGAGCAGGAGCGGTTCTTCGCCATGCTCCGGGTGGAGACGGTAAATTACGACGATCCCACGGTAGCCCAGAACCGCATCCCCTTTGACAACTTAACCCCGCTCTATCCGAATAAAAAGCTGGACCTGGAGACTGTTACCGAAGGGATAAGCGAACGCATCATCAATCTTTTCTGCCCTATAGGCAAGGGCCAGCGGGCTCTCATTGTGGCGCCTCCTCGAACCGGGAAGACCATCATGATGCAAAAAATCGCTAACGCCATCACCAAGAACCATCCCGGCGTGTACCTTATCGTCCTCCTCATTGATGAGCGCCCGGAAGAAGTAACCGATATGGAACGGACTGTTCGGGCGGAGGTTATCTCTTCCACCTTTGACGAGCAGGCTGCCCGGCATGTCCAGGTAACCGAAATGGTGTTGGAAAAGGCTAAGCGCCTGGTGGAACACAAGAAAGACGTCGTGATCCTTCTAGATTCCATCACCCGCCTTGCCCGGGCCTATAATCAGACCGTACCCACTTCGGGAAAGATCCTCTCTGGCGGTGTTGACTCCAACGCTCTGCATAAACCCAAGCGTTTTTTCGGTGCGGCCCGGAATATAGAGGAGGGGGGGAGTCTTACGATCATTTCTACCGCCCTGATTGAGACCGGCAGTCGTATGGACGAAGTTATCTTTGAAGAGTTCAAGGGGACCGGTAACCTGGAGATCGACCTGGACCGACGCATTTCCGACCGTCGCCTCTTCCCGGCTATCAACATCAAGAAGTCGGGTACCCGCAAAGAGGAACTCCTCCTCTCCGAAGAGGAACTCCAGAAGATATGGATACTCCGGAAGGTCATCAACCCCATGGACGATATTGAGATCATTGAGCTTCTGGTTGACAAAATGAAGAAGAGTAAAAATAATGAAGCATTCCTCAAGTCCATGAATACGGGAAGCGTGGGTGGGGATTGATTGAGGAATGAAGCATTCCGCAAAGCTAGTAGTTTGTTGTGCTTCGCGCATAAAATCTTGAAAAATTGTCGATTAGGCGATTTTTTTACCCTGTAAACTGCCATTGAACCAAAGATTCTCAGGAGCTCGATAGTCGTGGTTTATGCGGTACTTTGTGTTACAAAACTAGTAAGTGCAACAAGCTACAAGGAACATGGAGAGCGTGGGGATTGATAGAAATTGAGAGGGTCCTTAAACTGGAGTATGTCGCGACGCGGCGTCGGAGTTGGACGATAATACATTTGGGGGATAACTGAACATGAAAGATAAGATTCATCCGAAATACGAAGTAACGAAGATTACCTGCGCATGCGGTAATGTGATCGAAACCCGTTCCACCGGCAAAGATATCAAGGTTGAAATTTGTTCCGCCTGTCATCCTTTCTTTACGGGCAAGCAGAAGCTGGTAGACACCGCTGGCCGCATTGAACGGTTCCGCCGGAAATATAACATCAGAGAAGCGTAAATCTGTAACAAACCGGTATTTTCTTTCCTTTAAAAATATTCGTCACGGAGTTGTTCTGTTATGGCCTGTATTTTTTGCGCCGGAAAAGTCTTCTGTTTCCAGGCGGAAGCGGCGGACGTTGGCGCTGAATCAGAGCTTTCCCCTGGGGCTCAAGAGGTCTAGGGTCCGGGCGATGAGTTCCCGGTGATCCCGCCGTATATCCAGGATGCCGGTCATCCCTTTGGAATTGGAGAAGGCCGGTGGGTCCAGGACGATAAGATCCCAGGTGAGGCCGGCGTTGCGGGCTTCGGCGATGAAACGGAGGGCGTCTCCCCGGATAAGCCTGAAGGGAGAGTCACCGCCATTTAAGGGCATGTCCCGGGCCTGAATCATCCGGACGTCAAAACCGTTGAGACTGAAATTGATGAAAGCCCACTCAAGATAGGTGCGGGACAGGTCAACGGAATCCACTTCCTAGGCGCCTCCGGCAGCGGCGTACACTGAGAAGGACGCGGTATAGCAAAAGAGGTTGAGAACCCGTTTCCCGGACGCCTCTTTCCGGATCAGGGCCCGCAGAAGGCGGCGGTCAGGGAAGAGGCCCGTATCAAGGTAGTCCGACAGATTGACGGTAAAACGGAGCCCCCCTTCGGGTACATCCCGGGTAAAACGCTGATCCGGCAGTTTGTCGTATTGGTTGTTTCCTTGCTGTCGGCGCCGTTCTTTAAAGAAAATACGGGCCGCCGGGATTTCCAGGGCCTGGGACGCCGCGTCTTTCATGGCCATAAGCCAGTGCGCTTCTTCGGAGTCTTCTTTTTCGTAGGACCGCTTGTAAAGGGTACCGGATACGGCGTCACCGTAAAGGTCCAGAACTAGGGGAATCTCCGGGATGTCGCGGCCGTAGAGGCGGGAGGCATCGATTCCGGTCCGTCGCGCTCATTTTTTCAAATGCCGGTACCGTTTCCTGAGCCGGTTGCGGAGCATTTCCCCCTGGGGTGCGTTTTTTTCTTAATTGGGCTTGCCGACATTTTTGCCGTCCATGTCTCGGCCCTGCATCATGACACAGAGCATGGCGTAACCGGAGGAGAGGTCCTCTTTCTGAACGGCTACGCTTTCCGGAACCTTGAGCTTTACGTTGGTAAAATTCCAAATCCCTCCGACTCCCGCACGGATCAGGATATCTGCCGTTTCCTGTGCGACAGGGAAGGGAACGGTAAGGATGGCTATTTTTATCTTTAAATTACGGACCTGTATTTCTATAGTATCCGCCGGAAGCACCTTGACCCCATGGATGACGGCGCCTATCTTTTCGGGATTTTGGTCGAACGCGGCCATGATGTTAAGGCCATGAAACTGAAATTCCCGGTATCCGAGTAGGGCGGTCCCTAAATTCCCCGCTCCTACCAGCACGGCATCTTGAACCGAGTCCCAGCGAAGAAACCGTTCTATTGCGTTTATCAGGGCTTCCAGAGGGTAACCCCGTTTGGGTTTTCCGATAATTCCGGTGATCGCCAAATCCTTACGCACCTGAATAGGTTCCAGGTTGAGTTCCTTGGCAATGACGGTTCCTGAAATATATTCATCACCCTCACGTTGCAACTGCCGGATGATATGCAAATATGAAGGCAACCTGCGTATTGAAGGGGCCGCTATTATCTTCTGTTTAGTCACCGTGCACCTTATCCTCTACCATAGAATTAAAGTGATATAAAAGTCAAGAAAAAATAACTATTCAGCCAGGGCGAGCGCATTAAAAAAGGGGAAGGTGATCCACAAAGTATGATGATATCTCAAACAAAGCCATAATTGATGTAAAAGAATGCCACTTCAATCGCTTTTAGATGGTTGAACAGTTTCTTGGAAAAACAGCAAGTCCTTCGAAATGCACGCCTTATCCGATGCCTCAACCGACAATTGTTCCCTTCTATCCCTACCGTGTACT
>JAITLF010000351.1 GCA_031278025.1 Treponema sp. | reverse complement strand
ACCCTTCGGCTCTCTTCTTCCTCCCTCCCCCTGCTTGACGCGGCCCTGAAATACACGCAGAGTAGCATCATGCTTGAACGAAAAACCAAGATCGTGTGTTCGATGGGGCCGGCCAGCTCGGACGACGCCGTTGTGCGGGACCTTATTCTTGCCGGCATGAATGTGGCGCGTTTTAATTTTTCCCACGGCAGCCACGGGGAACACCGGAAACAGGCGGAGTGCGTACGGCGCGTTTCAAAAGAACTGGGCATCCCGGTCGCGCTGCTTTTGGATACCAAAGGCCCCGAAATCCGCACGGGCCTGGTGAAAGACGACGGGAAGGTAACCATACACACCGGGGACTCAGTCGATGTGTCAACAGACGGCTGTCTTACCCAGGCGGCGGACGGGAAGAATCACGGGCGCCTTTCAATTTCCTGGAAAGACGCGGCGCGGAAACTTGCGGCAGGCCACCGTATTCTGATTGCGGACGGGCTGCTTGAACTTGAAGTGCTCGGCAGCGACGGCGGCGTGGTACGCTGCCGCGCCAACAACACGGCGGTCATCGGCAGCAGGAAAAACGTCAATCTTATCGGGGTACACGCGGGGCTTCCCATCCTGGGCGAACAGGACAAGAAAGATATTTTGTTCGGCATCGGGATGAATTTTGATTTTATCGCGGCGAGTTTTTTAAGTTACCCGCGGGAAATAACGGAAATAAAAAAATACATTGATTCGCTTGCCGCCGCCCCGGAGGGAGTTTCCGGCGTTCCGCCTGGGGAAACGGCCAACTTCGGCATAAAAATTATCGCGAAGATCGAAAGCGGCGAGGGGCTTGAAAACATAAAGGGAATCGCGCGTCTTGCCGACGGCGTTATGGTGGCGCGGGGCGACCTGGGCGTGCAGCTTCCCGGAGAGCGGATCCCCCTCGCGCAAAAACACATCATCGAAACATGCCGCCGCGCGGGAAAGCCCGTCATCACGGCTACCCAGATGCTCGACTCGATGATTGTCAACCCGCGCCCCACCCGCGCCGAGCTTACCGACGTTGCCAACGCCATTTTTGACGGAACGGACGCGGTGATGCTTTCGGGGGAAACGGCAAACGGCGCGTATCCGGTTGAGGCTGTAAAAACAATGGCGAAAATCGCGCTGACGGTTGAACGGTCGCCGGAGTTTCAACGGCGGATGAGCGGGTTTCGCGGCGAATGTCATGCCGACGCGCATAACGCTTCAGAAAATGTCAGCCTTATCATATCACGTTCCGGGGTAGAAACATCGGCGGTGATACAGGCCGCGGCAATCGTAACGCCTACCCTTACCGGGAACACGGCCCGCATACTCAGCGTGTTCCGCCCCGGCCAGCCCATACTCGCGGTAACGCCCGACAAACACGCCGAGCGCGCGATGCTGCTGTACTGGGGCGTTTGCCCACGGCACACCGAGCGGGTGGATGAATCCGAGAACATGGTGCAAAACGCGATAAAGGCGGTAACCGAAACAGGCGCGGCGGGTATATCGGATAAAATTGTGCTGGTGGCGGGCCTGCCGCTCCGGAGCCCGCATTCGGTGAACACGGTGCGGGTCATCATTATCGGGTCGATACTCGCACGCACGAGTTCGGGCGGCTGGGGC
Source organism: Treponema sp. (assembly GCA_031278025.1). The sequence goes on along the minus strand of JAITLF010000351.1, from coordinate 5,894 downwards.
GGACAACCCCGCGTAACCGGGCGCGTCATCCATGCGGCAACACCCCATGAAGCGCGGGACCTGATAGGGATGCTCGGCGGGGAGGTCCTTGTATGCCGCGTCCTCACCGACGATTATACGCCCATCATCCGCATTATAAGCGGCGTCATCTGCGAAAGCGTGTCCGAGATAAGCGAGGAGCGGCTGCTGCAGATTAACCCCCGTCTCGTGTGGCTTACGCACATACGGCGGGCGACGCAAAAATTCGAATCGGGCCTAACCGTAACGCTCGACGCAAAGCAGCTGCTCGTATACGAAGGTTCGGTGTAGCGATTCATCCGCTGGCAAGCAAGCCTGGCAAGCCTGGAACACGCGGCATCGGGACAGGCGGGATTGGGACACGGGGTACCGGGTTAAAACCAGCGCCGGCGTTTGAAAAAGTACAGCATCCCCAGGGCAATGACTATCATGATGCCCCAGGTCAGCGGGTAAGCGTAGGGGTAGTTCAGTTCGGGCATGTTGGCAAAATTCATCCCGTAAACCCCGACTATAAACGTGAGGGGGATAAAAACGGTAGAAATGATGGTGAGTACCTTCATCACGTTGTTCATCCGGTTGGACATTACCGAAAGATTCACTTCCATAACCCCGGCCATAAGTTCCCGGTAGGTCTCCACCGTTTCCGCGGCCTGGACCGCGTTTTCCTGAAGGTCCTTGAAAAAGGGCATAAGGTCGCCGCTCAACAGGGGAGAATCCATCTTGAGGAGGAGGGAAAGGCTCTCCCGCAGGGGCCAGATGGCCCGGCGCATGTGGAGGAGTTTCTGCTTTGTATTCTGAAGATCCGGGATAAAGCCGCGGTCGGTTTCATCCATTGCCCGATCCTCGAACTTCTCGATGCGGTCGCCCAGGGCGTCCAGGATGAGAAAATATTCGTCAACCACTGAATCCAGGAGGAGATAGGACAGGTAGTCGGTTCCCAGCCTTCGTATCTTGCCCGCGTTGTTCATTATCCGTTTTCTGATGCTGTTAAAGGAATCTCCGGGAAGCTCCTGAAAACTAATCACCGTATGTTCGAAGATCACCATGCTGATATGATCAAAGACGAGTTCCCCCTCTTTTTGGGAGATCGCCTTAAGGCAGATAAAAAGGTACTGATCGAACTCTTCCACCTTGGGCCGCTGTTCGGCGTTCTGAATATCTTCTATCGTTAAGGGATGGATGCGATACACCTCGGCCAGGCGGGTAATGGCCTCGCTGTCGTCCATCCCATCCACATTTATCCAGGTTATCCCCGCCGGATTCGTGTAGCGGAGCAGTTCGTCCACGGTGGCGGCGGTTTTGGCCCAGGAACCTATGGGATCATAACCGATAATTGATAGCTGCATGGGTTATCCTACCATGAATGGCTATCCCCTGCCAGACTTTATCAGTCCGGCGGTTTCCCCTGTCAACACGCCGTGAGTATTCATGCCAAGGCCAATATTGATAGGATGTGGCATGATTCGATACATTCTTTTTGATTTGGACAACACCTTGTATCCGTTAAGTTCGGGGATGGAAGATGCGCTCCAGCGGCGTATCCTTGATTATGTGCGCCGCTTTTTAGAAGTTCCCCTGGAGGAGGCGCGCCGGATACGGGAGGAGGGAATATCCCGGCACGGCACCACCCTGGAATGGCTTATGCACGAAAAGGGGTTGACGGATATTGACCGGTACTATGCGGCGGTCCATCCCGCCGGTGAGGAAGACGATCTTGCCATAGACCCGGCGCTGCGGCCTTTCCTGGAGCGCCTTCCGGTTCCCAAAGCTATTCTGACCAATTCGCCCAGGGAACACTCGGATCGGATACTCAAAAAACTGGCGATAGCCGATCTGTTTACCCATGTTTTCGACATGCGCTGGAATGGGAACCAGGGGAAGCCCCTTCCCGGCGCCTTTTACCGCGCCCTGGACGTCCTGGGCTCTTCCCCTGCCGAGACCCTGTTCATCGACGATTACCCCCGGTATGTGAAAGGCTACATAGCCTTAGGCGGCAAGGGGATACTGCTGGATGAACGGGATGCCAACCCGGATTTCCCGTATCCTAGGATTCGGGACTTGCGGGAGCTTACGGTCTTTATGGATAGATAGGGCAGCATCCCCCCCGGACGCCGGAGGCAAGGGTCTGGCAACGCCAGACCCAGGTCTGGCAACGCGGGAGGCGCCTACGCGGACGCGGGAGGCGCCTACGCGGATGCGGGAGGCGCCTACGCGGACGCGGGAGGCGCCTACGCGGACGCGGGAGGCGCCTACGCGGTGCAGGGAGGCGCCTACGCGGACGCGGGAGCGGAGGCCTCCTCTATTCAAAATTCCAATAATCAGCTATCGTACTCCACATATATGAAATTTACTGAACTAAATTTGCACCCCGATCTCCAACGGGGTATTGCTGAGGCAGGGTATCGTACCTGTATGCCTGTTCAGGAGCAAGTGTTGGCTAATGCTTTTCGCGGCCAGGATCTGTATGTCCAATCCCAGACCGGAACGGGGAAAACCGCCGCCTTCCTGGTGGTTATTTTTCAGCGCCTTTTAACCGAACCGTTTCTTGCCGGAAAAAAAGCCCTTATTATGACGCCCACACGGGAACTAGCGGTACAAGTGGAAGAAGAGGCAAGAGTTCTGGGAAAATACCTCTCCTTCAAAACCGGGAGTTTTTACGGCGGCGTTGGGTATTCGGATCAACAGCGGCTCCTGGAGGATAACGCGCAGATCCTGGTCGGAACACCGGGACGGGTGCTGGATTTGAACGCTTCGGGTAAAATGAACCTGATGGACATCGCCTTCCTGATACTGGACGAAGCGGACCGCATGTTCGATATGGGTTTCTATCCCGACTTGCGCAAACTCATCAAGGTGATTTCTCCGGTTGACAAGCGGCAGACCATGCTATTCAGCGCGACCTTGAACAACTGGGTCAAAAACCTGGCGTGGGAATACACCAAATCCCCCCGCGAAATTGAAATCGCCCCGGAAAATGTTACGGTAGAAGAAGTCGAACAGGTCCTTTACCACGTGTCCAGTGAAAACAAGATGAAGCTGCTTATGGGCATCCTTGTGCGTGAAAAGCCGGAGAGCGCCATCATCTTCTGCAATACCAAACGGTACGTTGAAGTCGTGGCGAAACGGCTGCGGATCAACGGGATAGCCTGCGAATTCATCATGGGCGATCTGCCCCAATCCAAACGGCTCAAGATCATTGAGGATGTGAAGGCGGGAAAAACCCGTTTCCTGGTGGCCACCGATGTGGCGGCACGGGGGCTGGACATTGAAGCCCTGTCCCTGGTGGTGAACTACGATCTGCCGGTAGAGGCGGAAAACTACGTCCACCGTATAGGCCGTACCGCCAGGGCGGGTAAAACCGGCAGGGCCATTACCCTGGCTACTGAGCAGGACGTATACGAACTTCCCGCCATAGAACGGTACCTTGGCAAGAAGATCCCGTCCGAAACCGCGGCAGCGGACCTTTTTGGCGAAGATAAAAGCGAGGGTATGCGAATCAAGAGCGAAACTTTCGATGGCGAGCGGGGGGCTTCCCGCGGCAGGGGGGAAGAACGTTCCGGCGGGCGCCGTTCTTCCGACCGGAGCGCTCTCAGGCGGGGCGCCGAAGTCCGGGACGGAGGGCGGCCTTTCCACCAGCGCCAGACGAAAACCGGGCCGGGACCGGATTTTGCCGCCCTGCCTTTTGAGGAACGGATGGCCTATTATAAGGAGAAGTACGATTTGAGCGCCCGCTCGTCCAGGGTTGAAGGTCCGGACGGGCGTGGAAGCCGGGACCGGGAAAAGCGTGCCGCCGATTCTCTCCGAAAAAAACGGGATGCCGGCAAACCGCCTCGCGGCGGCGCGGCCAATCAGGAAGGCGGCAAGGCGGAGGGAGGAAGCAAAAGGCCGCGGAAAGCCGATTCGTCGGGAAGCGCCGGTTCGTCAAGAAGCGCCGGCTCGTCGAGAAGCGCCGGTTCGTCGAGAAGCGCCGGCTCGTCAAGAAGCGCCGGGTCGTCAAGAACCACTGCGTCCCAAGCGGCGGGGCAGGGGGGCAAAGAGGCCGGCTACGGCCAGCCTTTAACCGGGAAAGACGCGGCGCGGAAAACGGCGCAGAAAGCGGGCCTCTTAAACAGGCTTTTGGGAATCTTTATACGGAACAAAAGGAATAGTCAGTGATTAGCGTTACCGATGTAAGTCTCAGTTACGGAGAACGGACTCTTTTCAAGGATGTAAATGTCAAATTCACTCCCGGCAACTGCTACGGGATAATAGGCGCCAATGGTGCGGGGAAATCGACCTTCCTCAAAATAGTGTCCGGCGAGGTCGAACACGACAAGGGTGAAATCTCCGTTACCACCGGGGAGCGTATCGCGGTCCTCAGCCAGGATCATTTTGCGTTCGAGGAATATCCGGTCCTGGAAACGGTGATCATGGGATTCCCCAAGCTCTACAAAATCCAAAAGGAACGGGAAGCGATCTACGCCAAAGAAGATTTTTCCGAAGCAGACGGCATGAGGGCCAGCGAGCTGGAAGCGGATTTCGCGGAACAGGGAGGCTGGGAAGCGGAAGCCCAGACGGGGCAGATCCTTTCCGGCCTGGGTCTTGACGAAGAGGACCACAACAAGCTGATGTCGGAGTTGGACGAGTCCAAAAAAGTACGGGTCCTGTTGGCTCAGGCCCTTTTCGGTAACCCGGACATCCTCCTGCTGGACGAGCCTACCAACGGTCTGGACCTGGAATCTATCGCCTGGCTGGAAGACTTCCTCATCGACTTCCCCAACACGGTGATCGTGGTATCCCACGACCGGCATTTCCTCAACGCGGTCTGTACCCACATCTGCGACATAGACTTTGGGCAGATACGCCTCTACTCAGGAAACTACGACTTCTGGTACCAGATGAGCCAGATGCTCCAGAAGCAGGCACGGGATCAACTGAAAAAACGGGAAGAAAAGGCACGGGAACTCAAGGAATTCATCCAGCGCTTTGCCTCTAACGCTTCCAAAAGCCGGCAGGCCACGAGCCGCAAGAAGGTTCTGGAGAAGCTGGACTTGAACAGCGTGGTTACCACGAGCCGGAAATTCCCCTATGTGGGCTTTAAACCCCTGCGGGAAATCGGCAACAACGTGCTTCGCATCGAGAAACTGGGCGTTACCGTTGAAGGAACGGAACTTCTCCGGGATTTCTCGTTAATAGCGAATAAGAACGACAAAATCGCCTTTGTCGGCGCCGAGCATCCCGCAAAATCCGCCCTCTTCGACATCATCGCCGGTGAGACCCAAGCCGCCGCCGGGGACTGCTACTGGGGCCAGACCACCTCCTTCTCCTACTTTCCCCGTGAAAACAGCGCCTTTTTTACTTCCGATCTGCCCATTGCCGATTGGCTCAGACAATACTCCCCGGATCAGGACGAAACCTATGTGCGCAGCTTTCTGGGCCGTATGCTCTTTTCCGGGGACGAAGCCCTCAAGCCGGTCAACGTCCTCTCCGGGGGCGAGAAGGTGCGGTGTATGCTGGCCAGGATGATGCTTTCCGGCGCAAACGTCCTCATCCTGGACGAACCAACCAACCACCTGGACCTGGAAGCCATCACCGCCCTCAACGACGGCCTTATCGCCTTTTCGGGGGTCATCCTGTTCAACTCCCACGACCACGAGTTCGTCAATTCCATCGCCAACCGCATCATTGAGATCCTCCCTCCCGGAAGCCCCGGCGCTTATATAGACCGTAAGATGCCCTTTGACGCCTACCTTCAAGATGAATCCGTCAAAACCCTGCGGAGCGAAGCCTACCATCATGCCGAGCGGCTGCGTATCTAGCGTTCCGAAACTTCGGGTGGCCTTGTCGCTGTCAACACGTTAAGCAGACGGAAACAGGGCCTGAGCATACCCCGAACC
>JAITLF010000332.1 GCA_031278025.1 Treponema sp. | reverse complement strand
ATGGGCCTCCTGGCCTTTCAGGGCGCCGAGTGTATTGAGGAGCTGGGCCTTGCGGTGGCGGGGGATCAGGTGATGATACACCTTAACACCTTCCACACCAAAGAAAACCTCCACGAGATACTGGATTCCTGCAAAAAACTTGGGATCACCTACCTCCTTGTGGTGTCGGGCGACGGGTCCGACCGGCTGCCCAAGCTCCAGCCTGCGGATGTGGGCGCGAAGGATGTGCAGTCGGTAACCTCGGTGGAGCTGCTGCGTTACATCAACCGGGAGTACCCCGGGGTTTTCACTATGGGGGTGGCCTTTAACCCCTATGAGCCGCCGGAACACGAGTTTGAGAAGCTCAAGCGGAAATTCGCCGCCGGGGCGTCTTTTATCATCACCCAGCCGATTATTGAGAAAAACGCCATCATCGATGAAATGCTCCGCAAGTACCCCGGCGTGCCGGTGATCATCGAAGCCTGGATGAGTAAGAAGATAGGCCTGCTTTCCGAGGCGGTGGGCTACACCATCCCGGAAGACACCCCCTTCGATCCCATTGCGACGCTGAAGCAGATCCACACGGACTACCCTGGCTGCGGCGTGTATCTTTCCCTGCTGGGATTCAAAACCCAGTATCCGCTGATTTCGGAAACCTGGAAGTGAGGAACCAATGAAAATAGTCGTTTGTATCAAACAGGTCCCCGGAACAACTGACGCGAAAATTGACCCGGAAACAAAGCGTATTGTCCGTGAGGGGGTCAACGCAACCCTTAACCCCTTCGATACCTATGCCATAGAGGAAGCGGTGCTTTTACGCAAGAAGTACGGCGGCGAGGTCATAGCCCTTTCCATGGGACCGGAGCGCGCCCAGGCCGTCCTCCGGGAGGCTATCTCGGTAGGCGCGGACCGGGGCCTCTTACTTTCAGACCGGGCTTTCGGCGGTTCCGATACCTGGGCGACAAGCTACGTGCTTGCCAGGGTTATTGCGAAGATAGGCGGCGTGGATCTGGTACTTTGCGGCAGGCAGGCGATTGACGGCGACACCGCCCAGGTGGGGCCCGGCATTGCGGCCCATCTTGACTGGCAGCTTGCCGCCCACGTCATGGCTGTAGATGCCGTAAGCGGTAAAACCATTACCCTGCGGCGTATGCACGAGGACGGCTGCGATGTCTGCGAACTGGATTTCCCGGCGGTGGTTACGGTGGTAAAGGGCATTAACACGCCGAGAATCCCCACCCTCAGGGGGCGGCTGGCGTCCGAAAAAGCCGAAATCCCCCTGTGGAAGCCCGCGGACATCTGCGCCGACCTTGACAAGATCGGCCTTGACGGTTCCCCAACCAGGGTGGTGAAAACAGAACCGCCGCCTCCACGGGGCGGGGTGTCCAAAAAGATAAGCGGAACCCCCGGCGACTGCGCGGCGGAGCTTTTCAAAGAACTGAAACAGCGCGGGATACTGTAAGGAGGCAGGCAACATGCTGATTACCAACGATAAGGATAAACAGGATTTTTCGAATGTATGGGTCATGGCTGAAGTCTCCCAGGGGAAGGTACACCCGGTTACCCACGAACTTTTAGGCGCCGCCCGGCGTTTGGCCTCCCTGCGGAAAAGCAAGGTCGGCGCGGTGCTTTTTGGCGCCAAGGTTAAGGATCTTGCGGCATCGCTTATCCCCTACGGCGCGGACATTGTCATTGTCGCAGAAGATCCGCGCCTGGGCGGTTTTAACGACGAACTGGAAGGACGGCTTCTGAAACGGCTCATTCAGAAGCATAAACCGGAGATTGTCCTTTACGGCGCGACTACCCGTGGAAGGGCCCTGGCGCCCCGGGCCGCGGTGATGTGTAACTGCGGCCTTACTGCGGACTGTACGGGGCTTGATATTGATCCGGAAAACGGCGACCTCCTCCAGACCCGCCCGGCCTTTGGCGGTAACATCATGGCTACCATCCGCTGCTCAAAACACCGGCCCCAGATGGCTACCGTAAGGCCCCAGGTTATGAAGGCCCCCTCTCCGGACGCCGGTCTAAGGGGGGAGATCCTTACCGAAAACCTTGCCCCGGGGGACGCTGAAAATATCAAGCGGATTCTCGAATACATCCGCAACACCGGGGCGACGGTGAACCTGGCGGAGGCCCAGATCATCGTTTCAGGCGGCCGGGCCATGAAGGGGAGCGAAGGCTTCACGATCCTTGAAGACCTGGCAGCCCAGGTCGGCGGCGCTGTGGGCGCAAGCCGCGCGGCGGTTGACGCCGGCTGGATCTCCTACGCCCACCAGGTGGGCCAAACCGGTCAGACCGTACAGACCAAGGTCTACATCGCCTGCGGAATCTCCGGTCAGATTCAGCACCTGGTGGGTATGCAGTCCTGCGAAACCATCATTGCCATCGACAAGAACCCGGACACCCCGATGATGCAAATGGCGGACATCGCGGTCTCAGGCGATCTCTTTGAAATTGTCCCCGCGCTGACGGAACTTCTGAAAAAAAACCCCATTGGGAGGCACTCATGTTAACCGATGCTGAAATCGCCCGGGCGGCGACTTTACAGCCCATTGCCAAAGTGGCGGAAAACGCCGGCATCTCAAGTGAAGATCTGGACTTTTACGGAACGTACAAGGCCAAGCTTTCGCGGGCGCTGCTCTCCCGGCTTTTTGCACAAAAAGAGAGCGGCAAGCTCATCCTGGTAACGGCTATCAATCCTACGCCGGCGGGGGAAGGCAAGACCACCACCAGCGTGGGGCTTGCTATGGGGCTTAACCGTATCGGCAAGAAAACAATCCTCGCCCTGCGGGAGCCCTCCCTGGGGCCCGTGTTCGGCGTAAAGGGCGGCGCCGCGGGCGGCGGTTACTCCCAGGTGCTGCCTATGGAGGAGATCAACCTCCACTTCACCGGAGATTTTCACGCCATTACCAGCGCGAACAATCTGCTTTCCGCCATGATCGACAACTCCCTCCAGCAGGGCAACCCCTTGGGGATCGATCCAAAACGTATCCTCTTTGCCCGGGTTCTCGACATGAACGACCGGGCCCTGCGGAACGTTATTGTGGGCCTTGGCGCAAAGGCCGATGGCGTTACCCGGCAGGAACGTTTTACCATCACCGTGGCATCGGAAGTTATGGCGATACTGTGCCTGGCTACGGACCTTGCGGATTTGAAGAAACGCCTGGCGGGGATCCTTATCGGCTACACTTACGAGGGGAAGCCCGTCTACTGCCGGGACCTGGGGGCCGAAGGATCCATGACGGCCCTTCTGCGGGACGCCCTGCAGCCGAATCTGGTACAGACCATCGAGGGAACCCCCTGCCTTATTCACGGCGGGCCTTTTGCCAACATCGCCCACGGCTGTAATTCCGTGCTTGCCACCAGGGCGGCCCTCAAGCTTGGGGACTACGCCATTACCGAAGCAGGTTTCGGCGCCGACCTGGGGGCGGAAAAGTTTATTGACATCAAGTGCCGCATGGCGGGGCTTGCCCCTTCCGCCGCGGTTCTGGTGGCCACGGTACGGGCCCTGAAGTACAACGGCGGCGTGTCCAAGAATCACCTTAAAGAGCCGAACCCCCAGGCCGTGCAGAAGGGCCTTCCGAACCTCCAGGCCCACCTTGAGAACCTGGCCAAATTCGGCATACCGGTGGTAACGGCGGTCAACCACTTCTACACGGATACCGATGAGGAGATTGACATTGTGAAAAAAGCTGCGGAAGCCGCCGGCGCGGAGGTGGTGGTGTCCAGGGCCTTCGCCGAAGGCGGCAAAGGCACGGAGGACTTGGCGCGGGCGGTTGTCCGGGCCGCCGATTCGGGCAAAGCCGCCTGCCGCCAGCTTTACGATACGGCGCTGCCGGTAAAAGAGAAGATCGCCATACTTGCCAAAGAGATCTACGGCGCAGGCGATGTTGTGTACAGCGCCGATGCCGAAAAGGGCCTTAACGAGATCAACCAGCTGGGCCTTTCGGGACTGCCGGTCTGTGTGGCGAAAACTCAATATTCCCTTTCGGACGATGCCGCGCTCCTGGGCCGTCCCCGGGGTTTCACCCTCCATGTCCGGGAGCTGCGTCCCTCGGCGGGCGCGGGTTTCCTTGTGGCCATTACCGGCGAAATCATGACCATGCCCGGCCTCCCCAAACGCCCGGCCGCGCTGGACATAGATGTGGACGAAGCGGGGAATATCCTCGGTATCTTTTAATGGATATTCTAAGCCCGGCGCAGATTTTCGATTACGCCGTTACTGTTGGGGTGGCAAAAACCGGCAGGAAGTTTTTAAGTACCGTTGTGCTGGCCTTCCTCGCCGGGGCCTTTATCGCCTTTGGAGCCGAGGGTTCCAACATGGCGGCCTTCAACCTGCTTGCAAATCCCGAAACCTACGGCCTGGGCAGGGCCCTGGCAGGCGCTGTTTTTGGCATCGGCTTAATGCTGGTCCTGATCGCCGGAGGCGAACTTTTTACCGGCAACTGTCTGATTATCGCGGGGGTTCTGGACAGGAACGTACCCCTTTCAAAAATGCTCGTTAACTGGCTTGTGGTGTACGCGGGCAACTTTGCGGGAGCCGTGTGTATCGCCTTTTTCATGAACGCGTCAGACTTGTTTACCGCGGGCGGCGGTCTTTTGGGCGCTATGACCATAAAAATAGCCGCCGGAAAAACAGCCCTTGCCTTCTGGCCCGCCTTTGTCCAGGGCATCCTGTGCAACTGGCTGGTGTGCCTTGCGGTATGGGTTTCTTACGCGACAAAAGAACTTCCGGGAAAACTTTTGGCCTGTTTTTTTGTTATTTTCCTCTTTGTTACGTCGGGTTTTGAGCATAGTGTCGCCAACATGTACTACGTGCCCGCCGGTATATTCGCAAAAACAAACGCCGCCTGGGTCGCCATGTCGGGCGTCCCGGCATCCCGGATCGAAGCCCTTAGCTGGGGCAGCTTTGTGGTAAAAAACCTCTTTCCCGTTACCCTGGGGAACATCGTTGGCGGCGCCGGTATGGTAGGCGTACTGTACTGGCTTGGATTGAAAAAATGAACCTCCCCGGTGCAAGCGGGTTCTTGGCTAGTAGGCCCCGCCGGGGAAAAAGAAAAGGAGACGGCAGTTATCATGGCAATCGTTATTGACGGCAAGGCTATAGCCGCTAAAATTCGGGAAGATGTCAGGCTTCGTACTCAAAAGCTGAAGGATCGGGGAATAAGGCCCTGTCTGGCGGTGATTCTTGTAGGAGAGAACCCCGCGTCGGTATCCTATGTAACCGGTAAAGAGAAAGCCCTGGCCGAAGCGGGCATGGACGGGCGGGACCTGAGGCTTCCTGCGGCTACAGGCGAAGCTGAGCTTCTTGCCCTCATCGCCAAAATGAACGATGACAACACGGTACACGGGATCCTCGTACAGCTCCCGCTTCCCCCGCACATCAACGAGGACCGGGTAATAAACGCCATCAGCCCGGAAAAGGATGTGGACGGTTTTCACCCCGTATCCGTAGGGAACATGGTCCTGGGCAGGCCCGGTTTCCTGCCCTGCACGCCCAACGGGATCGTGCAGCTCCTCAAAGAGATGAACATCAAAACCGCCGGCGCCCACGCGGTTATCCTGGGCAGGTCGAACATTGTCGGAAAGCCCCTGGCCAACCTGCTTATCAGACGGGACCTTAACGCCACGGTTACCATCTGCCATACGGGGACGCCCGATTTTTCACTTTACACAAAAGATGCGGATATCCTCATTGCCGCGGCGGGAAAACCCGGCCTTGTGAACGCCGCTATGGTAAAACCCGGCGCGGCGGTTATCGATGTCGGCGTGAACCGTGTGCCGGATTCTTCCAAAAAATCGGGCTTCATCCTCCGGGGCGATGTTGACTACGGCGCCATCGAAAAAATTGCAGGCTGGATTACACCCGTCCCCGGCGG
>JAITLF010000068.1 GCA_031278025.1 Treponema sp. | reverse complement strand
CGGACCCAGGTACGGAAGTTCCGGACCCAGGTACGAAAGTTTCGGACCTGGGTCTTGAAGTTCCAGACCTGGGTCTTGAGGTTCCAGACCCAGGTCTTGAAGTTCCAGACCTGGGTCTTGAAGTTCCAGACCTGGGTCTTGAAGTTCCAGACCCAGGTCTTGAAGTTCCAGACCTGGGTCTAGAGGTTCCAGACCTGGGTCTTGAAGTTCCAGACCCAGGTCTTGAAGTTCCAGACCTCATTTCTTGAAGTTCCAGACCCAGGTCTTGAAGTTCCAGACCCAGGTCTTGAAGTTCCAGACCTGGGTCCGAAAGTTCCGCAGCCCCCCAGCAGGGATCCGGGGGCGGCGGGGCGGGGCACCGGGAGGTACGGAGCAGCGCCCCGCGTGGTACGGGCGGCGCCCCGATGATTCTCTACCCCGACCGAATCCGCGCCCCCAAGCGGGAGAGCCGGTCCACCAGGTTCTCGTAGCCCCGTTCAATCTGATAGACGTTGCGGATGACGCTTTTGCCTTCGGCACACATGGCGGCGATGACCATAGCCATGCCGGCACGCACATCCGGGCTGTGGAGTTCCGACCCCGTCAGCCGGGTTGGACCGGAGATGACGGCCCGGTGCGGATCACAGAGGACGATGCGGGCGCCCATGCCGATGAGCTTGTCCACAAAGAACATGCGGGATTCAAACATCTTTTCGTGAACCAACACCGTACCGGTTACCTGGGTAGCCACCACGGTAACGATGCTCGTCAGGTCGGGGGGAAAGCCCGGCCAGGGGGCGTCGTCTATCTTGGGGATCATGCCTCCCAGATCGCAGTTAACCCGCAGGGCCTGATTGACCGGCACATGGAGGGTGGAGCCTTCGTGTTCCCACTGTATGCCCAGCTTCCCAAAGGCGATCTTCGCCGGGCGGAGGTCCTGTGCCAGGGTTCCCTCAATGAACAGTTCCCCACGGGTAGCCGCCGCAAGGCCGATGAACGAACCGACCTCCATGTAGTCGGCGCCGAGTTCTATGTCCGCGCCGGACAGCCGGGATACGCCCTGAATGGTGAGAATGTTGGAGCCGATTCCGTTGATCCGCGCCCCCATGCGGGTAAGCAGGCGGCAGAGGTCCTGCACATGGGGTTCGCTGGCGGCGTTGGTCAGGATGGTTTTTCCCTCAGCCAAGACCGCCGCCATGACCGCGTTTTCCGTGGCGGTTACCGAAGCCTCATCCAGGAAAATATCGGCGCCCCGCAGTTTTTGCGCGGTAAAGCAGAAGGTCCCGTTGATTTCGACCCGTGCGCCCAACTCGGTGAGGGCCTGGAAGTGGGTGTCAAGCCGCCGCCGGCCTATGACGTCCCCGCCGGGGGGGGGCAGCGTAACCTTGCCGGTCCGGGCCAAAAGCGGCCCCGCAAACAGGATGGAGGCCCGCATCTTTCCGGCGTATTCCGCCGGGACTTCCGTTGTTTTGATGTCCCCCGCGGACAAGCGGCAGGTATTGGTTCCCCAGGCTTCCGCCGTTCCTCCGAACGCCCGAAACGCCGCCATCATCACCTGTACATCTTCTATGTCGGGTATGTTTCGCAGTATCACCGGTTCATCAGTCAGAAGCGCCGCGGCTATGCAGGGCAGCGCGGCGTTCTTGTTTCCGCTTGCCCGAATCGTTCCGGTTATGGGGCGGCCCCCCTCAATCAGGTACTGATTCATGGCTTACTGTAGCGAAAGGCCGGATTTAACGCTAGCGTCTGTTCCAGGTTTGATCGGAAAGGCTTCCGTTTTGATCGGAAAGGCTCAAAGGCGCCTTTATGACGGTTACCGCTTCCGGAAATTTTTAATGCGCCCCTTGCCGCCGGACGCGGGCTGTGGGGTTCCTCCCCCCGGTTATCCTGTTCAGCGCCCCGACTGTCCGGTAACCCGTTCCATCCCCCCGCCCTCCAGCGTCCCCGCAATCATCCCCCTAACCTGTTCCGCCAACACCGCGCGCCGATCCGCCGCCGGAATATCCGCCGTACGGACCGGCTCATGGAAAACCACCCGGATGGGATACGGCTGAATACGCCCGGTCTTTTCAAACACCTCGTAACTGCCGCTGATAGCTACCGGAACGATAGGTGCGCCGGAAAGGGTAGCGAGTTTGAAGGCCCCCATCCGGAAGGGGAGCAGGCCCCGGCCTTTGCCGCGATGCCCTTCGGGGAAGATGATCATGCCCCCTCCGGACTTGATGCGGTTAACCCCGGCGTTGATGGATTTTACCGCCTTACGGGGGGAATTGCGGTCTATATAAAGCCCCCCGATAAGGAGGATCCACATGTTCAGCATGGGGATAAAAGACAGCTCTCTTTTCGCCACAAACCCGATGGACCGCCCGGCGTAGGCCAGAAGGAGGACGATGTCGAAGATGCTGCAGTGGTTACTGACAAAACAGACGCCCCCCTTTGGGGGAATATGTTCCCTGCCGGTTACTGTTACGGGGCAGCCCACGAGTTTGATGAGCGTCAAGGCCCATATCCGGGCAACGGTATGCATCATGGCGGACATGGGTCTTTGAAGTCCCAGGAGGGTAAAAAGGAAAACAATGACGCCTATGGGGACAAGTAAAATCATCGTAAAACCGACGAAAACAAAAATCGCGGCGGTCTTTAATGCTGCCATACGCATCCTCCTCGCTGCCGATATTCTTTTCTTCTATCTTTTATTCTATACCGGCTTTTATTTTATACCGGAACCTGGAAGCGCCGCAATAAATTCCGGGCGGCTCCGGCGTCCTGCCACAGGAAGGAACGGATCCCCGCAGCTACTGCGGCTTCAACGTTGACCTCCATGTCGTCAAAGAACAGAATTTCCCCCGGCGCGCAGTCCAGGGCGGCTGTCAGGGCCTGGTAGATGGCGGGTTCGGGCTTTACGGAGGCGACTTCGCAGGAGAATATCCCCACATGGGGCAGGCTGAAAACCGGATACGTCTTCCGGGCCATGTCCAAAAAATCCTGGGGCATGTTGGAGAGTATGCCCAGCTTGAAACCCGCGGCCTTAATGTCTTCCATAAGCCGTACTGTTTCCGTGTTTATGCGTGTCCAACCGTCAGTGTCGAGGCGGTGCAGGGTCTGGGCAAGGGCGGCGTCTTCGGGCAAACCTGCCGCGGCAAGAACGCGCAGGTAGTATTCGGGACCGGTTATCCGACCCCGATCATAGGGGGACCGGAGTTTCCATACCAACGGCTCAAATTCCCCACGGGGGACTCCCGCCAGGGCCGCCAGCCTGTCCATCGTCTCGTCCGTGAAAGGATGACAAATCACCTTGCCGTAATCAAAAACCACCGCGTTCACACCCGCGCCCGCATCCGCGCCCATCACACTCATCGCCGCTCCTTGTTCATGGCAGGCCGTTAGCCCGCCAGGGCCGCCAGTTTTTCCCGGATAAATTCGCTTTTTTCTTTAAGGCCAATGCTGCCGGTCCGCAGTAACAGCACGTTGGGGGACTTGGGATCCAGCTTAACCTTGCCCCCGGATTCTTTCATAAGCCGGATCAGGCGGTCCACCTTTACCCGTGAGACCTTGCCGAATTCCACCTTGACCAGGCCGTCCCGTTCCTTGAGGGACGAAACCGCGATGTCCCGGCAGATGATGCGTATCTCCGCCAGGGCCAAAAGGGATGCGGCCTCGTCGGGCAGGGGCCCGAAACGGTCCGGTAATTCGGCGTAGACCCGTTCCAACTCATCCCGTGTCTTAATGGAGGCTATCTTCTTGTAAACCTCCATCTTCTCCTGGGCCGAATCAATGTAAGTATCCGGAATGAAGCCTGAATATTCAAGCTCCAGCAGGGTTTCGTTCTCCGCTTCATAGCCTGAGTTTTCCAGACGCCGTATAGCCTCGTCCAGGAGATGAAGGTAGAGATCGAAGCCGACGGAATAGATGTCCCCGGACTGTTCCCTGCCCAGCAGATTCCCGGCACCCCGGATTTCCAGGTCCTTCATGGCGATCTTAAAGCCGGATCCCAATTCCGTAAAATCGGAAATTACCTGGAGGCGCTTCATGGCAAGTTCGTTGAGGGCGGTGTCCCGTGGATAGAAGAGATAGGCGTAGGCCACCCGGTCTGAACGGCCTACCCTGCCCCTTAGCTGGTATAGTTGGGAGACGCCGTATATATCCGCCCGGTCTATGATGATGGTGTTCACGTTGGGAATATCTATGCCGTTCTCTACGATGGTGGTAGAAACCAGGATGTGGAACCCCCCGTGTATGAACCGGTGCATCACGTCCTCAAGGTCCCTGCCGTCCATTTGGCCGTGGGCGGTTTCCACCAGCAGCTCCGGAACCAACTGTTCCACCTTGAGCCGGGTTTCCCGAAGGCTCTCTATGCGGTTGTGGAGGAAGAACACCTGCCCTCCCCGTTCCGCTTCCCGCCTGATGGCCGAGGCTATACGCTCCTCGTTCCATTCCCCGATCACCGTCTCTATGGGATGACGGTTCTGGGGCGGCGTGGCCAGCAGGCTCATGTCCCGTATCTTGAGCAGGCTCATGTGCAGGGTCCGGGGTATGGGGGTGGCGCTCAGGGTAAGGCAGTCCACGTTGGTCTTGAGTTCTTTTAGCCGCTCCTTGTCCTTGACCCCAAAGCGCTGCTCCTCGTCTATCACCAGGAGCCCCAGGTCCTTAAAGACCACATCCTTCTGGATGATGCGGTGGGTCCCTATCAGGATGTCGATTCCCCCGGTTTTCAAGGCTTCCAGGGTTCCCCGGACGGCGGCCCGATCCACCAGCCGGGAGAGCATACCCAGCCGGATAGGGAACTGGGAGAACCGCTCCTGGAAGTTTTCGTAGTGCTGCTCCGCCAGGATGGTGGTCGGGGCAAGGAAGGCCGTCTGCTTCCCCCCCATGATCGCCTTAAAGCAGGCCCGGACCGCTACTTCGGTCTTGCCGTACCCCACGTCGCCGCAGACCAGCCGGTCCATAGGATGCGGGCTTTCCATATCCGCCTTGATCTCCTCCACGCACCGTAACTGGTCCTCGGTTTCCTCGAAAGGAAATGCGGCCTCGAACATGGTCTGCCATTCGGTATCCGGGGGAAAGGCGTAACCCGGCGCGGCCTTACGCCGGGAATAGAGGGCGATGAGCCGCTCGGCGATGTCCTCTACGGACTTCTTGACCCGGTTCTTCCGGGCTTCCCAGCTTTTGGATCCCAGAGTGTCCAGCCGGGGCGGGGTCCCTTCGTTCCCGATGTAGCGCTGAACCAGGTTGACCTGCTCTATGGGGACAAAGACCACCTCCTCCCCCTGGTATTCGATCTTCACGTAATCCCGCTCATGCCCCAGGGCCCGGATACGCTCTATACCCTTAAAGATGCCTATACCGTAGTTCAGGTGGACCACATAGTCTCCGGGGTTAAGCTCCACGAAGGTGTCGATGGCGGCGCTCCGGGCCTGTTTGAGGGACCGGGGAGGCCGCCGTCTCCGGCCAAAAATCTCGTTCTCCTGAACCACCAGGAGCTTCACGTCCGGGAGGGCAAAGCCTGATGAAAGGGGCAGGGCATCCATCGTGAGAAGCGGCGGTCTTACCGGTGGTTTCGCCGGTTTACGCGCCGGTGAAACCGCCGCGCCGCTCTCCGCCGTTTCGTCCCGGAAAAGCTCCCGTATACGCCCGGCCTGTACGTCCGATTCGGCGGCCACCAGGATGTGCCAGCCGTCTTTCATCAAAAGGCCGAATTCTTCCTTTAAGTAATTGATGTTGCCGAAGAAGCTGCGGGGAGGCTCGCAGGAAAGGGAAAGCCTGAAGGCGCCTTCCTCCCCGCCGCCTTTGAGAGACATGAAGGAGACCCGCCGGGATACCGGGGAAGCAAGGCTGTTAAAATCCAGGAGTATACGTCCCGGCAGGGGGAGTTCCCGGTCGGGGAACTCCCGGCGGGCGCGGCGGTAGAGGCCGTCGTATTCCCGGCACAGGGAGTCCTGGGCGTTTTCCAGCCGTTCCCGGTCCAGAAGGAAGAGGGTCGCCCCCGCGTCCAGGTAATCGGGAAACCGGGCTGCGAAGGTTTCCCCGTCCGGGCCGTCAAAGGCCAGGGGAAAGAGCAGTTCCTCCCCACCGGTGGTCCGCCGGGCCATCAAGTCCTCCAAATAGACGTTACCGCTCTGGGAGAATTCTTCTGCGGCTTCCAGATTCCGGCCTAGGGCCAGGATGCGCTCGTCGGTCCAGATCACCTCTTTAAGGGGCCGTATCGCCAGGCGGTTCACCGTATCCTGGCCGCTCTGATCCAGGGGATCAAAGCGCTTGATGGACTCGATACGGTCAAAATCAAAGAGGATACGGAAGGCAGCGTCGTCCCCGCCCATAAAGATGTCCAGCACTTCCCCTCTTAGGGCAAACTCGCCGTGGACTTGAACCCGGGGCGTCCGGGTATACCCGTAATTGACCAGGGCTGCCGCCAGGGCTGTGGTATCTATGGCGCCCCCTGCTTGCAGGGTGAGGAGGAGGCTCCGCATGTATGCGGGGGGCGGCAGGGGCGTAAGAAATGTCCGCTGGGGAAGGATGTAGATTCCCGGCTCGCCCTGGGCAAGGGCGCTCAATACCCGACTCCGCTCGCCAAAGACCGCAGACAGGGGGGCCATTTCCCGGTAGGGCATGGTGCCCCACCAGGGAAAGACGGAGACCGCCTGGCCCAAGATGCCCAGATCTGCGGCCAGGTCCTCGGCTTCCCGATCCGTGGGAACAACGACGGCAAACACCCCGCCGGAGGTCCGGTACAGGGCCGCGATGAGGATTGCGGCAAAGGAACCTTCCACGGAATCCAATTCCAGGGGGAATTTTCCCTCGCAAAAGGCCGAAAGAACCGTCCGCACGGCTGGGGAGGCATCAATTTTTCCGGTTAAAAAAGGAAAGGATAAGGTATTCAACATGATATTCCGATTCTATAATATAGTATTGTCTTTTCTTGATACAGAGGAATTTCCATGATGAAACGCCAGATTGCCCTATTTTTCATCCTGGCCGCCGCCGCCGCTATTCCGGCCCAGGAAACTACGGTTTCCTCCCTCCAGGCGGCCTACCAGAGCCGGCCCAGCATAGAACTCACCATACGGTTTTTCGATAAGCGTATTTATTATGTGGCGGACTCCCCTATCTTTGTCCAGGTGTCCATCACCAACAAGGGTCCCGGCCCGTATCGCTTCAAGCTGGCGGATGAGCGGGCCTGGTCGGTGGACTTCGACGTCAGAACCGTTTCCAACCGGACGGTGGATCCTGCGGGAGTCCTGATCAGGCGGAGGGCTGCGGCGGCCCAGGTGTATTTTCGGGAGATCTCTGTGGAAAGCGGGGAGTCCTTTTCCTTTGTGGAGGACCTGCGGGATTACGCGGACATTAGGCAGAGCGGCGCCTTTGTGGTACAGGCACGGGTATACCCCGAGTTATACCACACCGCCGCCCTTGCCGATACGCCCCTGGAATCGAACCGTCTGTCCCTCAACCTTCGTCCTCCGGCCATTCCCGGCCCCGACGGCATACCCCTGGACATGGACGTGGAAACCAACGCCCTGCTGGTCCGGGAAAAACTCCCCCCCGATGAGGTGGTTGCCTACACCCTTACGGCCCGGCAGAAATCCCAGTGGGAAAAATTTTTCCTGTACCTTGATCTGGAAGCCCTGGTTTCCCGGGACGGCCGTCGCCGCCGGCAATGGCTCGCCGAATCCGAGGAAGGTCGCCGCCGCATGGTTGCCCGGTACCGGACGGAACTGCAAAACGCTGTGGTCGACGGGGATATAGCCACTATCCCCACGGAATTCCAGATTGAGCGCACTTCGTATGGCGCGGAGGAAGGGACCGTTGTGGCGTTGGAAAAATTCAAAGGCGGCAACTATACTGAGAAAAAACGTTATACCTATACGCTTCGCCGGAAAGATGATATATGGACGATTGTGGATTATATGGTAGTAAATCTAGGGACTGAATGATTTGGAAACTGTTGGAAACTGAATGAAATTAATGCTCATCTTTGCATCGGATGAAATTCCCGATCTGATTTCGGAGAACATCAAACCTCCGGGCGTTGAGATGATTTGGTACTGTCATGTACTCAAGGCTATGGATAATATCGACGAAATTGATCCCACCTGTATCATCGTCAGCGCCGGAGACTTTCCCCGGCACTGGAAGACACTGGTTCAGTTCGTCCGTAGCGAGCGTTCCAAAAAGCAGTGTCCCATCATCCTTTTAAAAGACAGCGATCTCCCCGTGGAAGAAGCATCCAAAGCCTTTTTTATCGGGATTTCCGGTATCGTTTGCGGCGACCTTGGACGTTCCTCTGTTATGGATCGCCTACAGAGCATCCTGGAACGGTACCTGGCGCTCCCTAATAAACGTAACGCCCAGCGTTACCGCGCCAAACCCTGGACCCGCTTCGGTTTCTGTATGGTCCATCCCGCAAGCAAAACTATCGTTACCACTACTGTCAAGACCCTTTCCGCTACCGGCATCTCCTTTGAACCGGATCATCCCTCCCTGGCGGCGAACCTGGCCGAGGGGACGGAGCTTCACGAATGTTCCCTCAGGGTGGGAAACGACATCATCTCTCCCATCTGCCGCCTGATCCGCAAACAGTCCGATATGTCTATGGAGTTCATCTTTCTGAGTCGGGTGGAACAGAGCATCCTGGACAGCTATTTAGGAAACATCCCGTTATAGGCGGTGAAACGGCGGTAAGCAAGACGGTGGTAGTTGCTTTTTTAACCGCCTGTCTTTTCAAAGATGATAGGAGTGAATTTGGTAAAAAACATGAGGCATTCTATCGCATTTACCCTAGCGGATGGTGTTTACTACGGGAATAATTGGCATAGCTCTGTTGTTATCCTTTGTTTTTATAAGCAATTTCCATTTTCTTAGTGGAACGATCTAGGAAAACCGGATCCCGATCCGCCTACTGGCGGTGAAGCAAAAAAATGTATTTGCCATAAATAGCTATAGCTTGCTATAGATTTACATTTTTATTGGAGAAACATTGTCAAGAATGATTATCGAAAATCATATAACTAAACCTTTTACTTGACCCTCGCCCTCGACATCCATCACCGCCCCTAGCCTCTAGTATGGGCCTGGCTAAGGGGCTAAAAAAATCGGGAAAAATTTGTTTGGACCAATGTTGACCGTAAACGATTCCAAAAAAGGGACAAGCCGAGGCGACGCTGGCCGAAAAGGAAAAAGTGATTTTATATGACGGTTTAGTTCATCAATCCTGATACGGCATAGGGGGAAATAAAAATTTTGGTGGTGATCCACAAAGTATGATGAAAAAATACCGTTAATTCTTTGTAGTACAATAAATTACAAAATTCTG
>JAITLF010000395.1 GCA_031278025.1 Treponema sp. | reverse complement strand
ATGTCGTTGATGATCATGATGCCTTCCAGCCGCCCCAAAGATCCGGAGAAGCAGAAGCTCAAGGTAAAGATGAGCCTCTACATGATCACCCGTGCGCTTTCCAGTTATAACAAGCTGGGAGACCCGGACATGGCCGAATGGTGCCGCCGCCAGCCGGACCGGATCTACCAGTTCCTGGTTGACGGTCCCGGCGGCCCCGGTGCGGAACCCGCTGTGGCCGCCTATCTTAGGGTCAAAGGGGGCAAATCTAAATCCGGTCATGGGATATATACCAGACGCAGTCCCTTTGTGTTGTTTCATTTTTTCTCTGTCGCCGGGGCCCTCAAAGTACTCCTTAAAGACGTGGGATTCGTGGAAGGTGTGGAACAGGGGTGCGTGGAAATCGTGGGCTCCCCGGAGTACGCCATGTACCTTAACGATTATATGTCGGTTCTCCAGGGAATGTTGACGTAATGCCCCGTGCGGAAACATCCGCGCAGTTTCCGCACGGGTCTTGTTGCTTGCTATGTCCTGAAAAAGCGGGGGTAGATTCTTGCCATTTTTGCGGTCTGGATTGTAATATGGCACTATGCCTATAAAGATTCCAAAAGACCTGCCGGCTTACAACTCGCTGCGGGAAGAAAATGTTTTTGTCATGACTGATGACAGGGCCGAACACCAGGATATACGGCCTTTGAAGGTGGGTATTGTCAATCTAATGCCCACAACGGTGGATACCGAGACCCAGCTCCTGCGCCTATTGGGAAATACCCCGCTTCAGGTAGACATCACGTTCCTGCGGATGGGCAGCCATGAACCCCGGAACGCGCCGCCGGGACATCTGGAAAAGTTTTACCTCAACTCCGAATGGATACTCCGGGAAGGCATACGATTTGACGGACTAATCATCACCGGTGCGCCGGTCGAAACCATTCCTTTTGAACAGGTAGACTACTGGGAGGAACTCGCGGCGGTTCTGGACTATTCGTCCGTCCATGTCTGGTCCACCCTGCACATTTGCTGGGGCGCACAGGCGGGGCTTTACCACCGGTACGGCATCCCCAAAGAGCCGCTAGCGGCCAAACTCTTCGGCATCTTTCCCCATGGAGTGAACGAGCGGCATACCACCCTGTTTAGGGGCTTTGACGATGAGTTTCTGGCGCCTCAGTCCCGGCATACGGCGTCTAACCGGCACGCCATCGCGGCGGAGGCCGCCCTTACTATAGAGTCTGAGACGGAAGAGTCGGGGGTATTCATCGCCACCGCCCGGGAAGGCCGGGAAATCTATGTAACCGGCCACCTGGAATACGATCCCCTGACCCTGGACCGGGAATACCGCCGGGATCTTGCCAAGGGGCTTCCCATTGCCGTCCCCCGGAACTACTATCCCGGAGACGATCCTTCCAAAGCTCCGGTGGTCCGCTGGCGGGCTCACGCCCATCTGTTCTTTTCCAACTGGCTCAATTACGTATATCAGGAGACCCCCTACGATCTAGGGGAACTGGTATCAGCAGTCAGCAATTAAAGTGTGGATAATGCCGTTATGCTTTATCCGGGCATCAGGAATCGTAAATGTCAGTCAATAGTGCGAGCCTCCTTGTTCCGAGCAAGTCGTAAATGCGCCTGCACACGGCATAAAGGCGCCTTTGCAAGCCATAAAGGCGCCTTTGCAAGTCATAAAGGCGCCTTTGCGGTTCATAAAGGCGCCTTTGCGGTTCATAAAGGCGTCTTTCCGATCGAAACGGGCGCCTTTATTGGCCGTACGGGTGGCTGTAATGGTTTTACGGGGGGCCGGGGGCCGGGGTCTTCGGCCCCCCCTGGCCTCCCGGCGGGGTGCGGGGCGGCGCCCCGCTATCCTTCCGGAAGTTTTTCTGATCGGACAAAGAGCCTTTTTATACGTGAACACGGCGTTTCTGAGCGGGAAAACCGGGGCGCTGAACTCAAGGTGCGGGTTTTGGAACAGGCTCATTTTCAATTTGAGGCAGGGTCTCTTTTCGGTAACGTTTTTCGTGAGGCAGCGCGATCCCTTGACTTTAGAATATTCAAGGAAGTATAGTCAGTCCTGATGTTAGGGAACCCCTAAAAAGCCCGGTTTTTCCCGATAATCTCAGATTTCCGGGAAAGCCTTTCCGGTAAGTTTATTTTTGATGGAGGAAATTATGAAGGAACGTATTCTATTTGTACCGGTGCTGTTGTTTGCGATACTGCTTACGGCGATTTCCTGCGGGGGCGGGAAGAATCAAGCCGCGGAACCAGCCCCGGCAGAGGCTGCGGTTGGTGTTTCCGGTGGCGCATCCACCCTGCAAACCATCAAAGATCGGGGATATATTGTGGCGGGGGTTAACGCCACCAATCAGGGGTTTGCCTTTCTTGAATCCGACGGGAGCTACAACGGTTTCGAGATTGAGCTGGCCAAGGCCCTCAGCGTAGCGGTCTTCGGGTCTCCGGACAAGCTGGAGTTCCGCCCCCTTACTTCCGCGGAACGGTTTGTGGCGCTGCAAAGCGGCGAAATTGATGTCCTCATCAGAACCGCCACGATCAACATCACCAGGGACACCCAGCTCGGCCTGGATTTTACCACCCCTTATTTTTATGACGGCCAGACCTTCATCGTCCGGACCGATGCGGGGGTCAACCGGCTGGAGGATCTGGCCGGGGCTTCCATTGCGGTGATTACCGGAAGCACCACCGAGACCAACCTGGCGGGGGTGATGGCGAGCCGGAAGATCAATTATCAGCCGGTTACCTATAAGGATTTTGAGGAAGTAAAAAACGCCCTGGTTTCAGGCCGGGTTGACGCAATCTCCGCGGACAAGTCGGCGGCGGTGGTGTTTCTGGAACAATACGGCTCCGGCTTCAAGGGTCTGGAAGAAACCATCAGCAAGGAGCCCCTGGGGATGGCGGTGCGCCACGGAGACAGCAACTGGAAAGATATCGTGCAGTGGACCCTCTTTGCCCTGTTTTTCGGGGATGAACACACTATCACCAGCGCCAACATCGATCAGATTAAGGAGTCTGCCACCAGTCCCGAAATCAGGAATTTCCTGGGCCTAAGCCTTGAACACGGAACCATGTTGGGCCTTTCCAACGATTGGGCCTATCAGGTGATAAAGCAGGCGGGAAATTACGGCGAAATTTTTGACCGCACCCTGGGAATCCCCATGCATGTTACCAGGGGCTTCAACAAGCCCTGGAGCCAGGGCGGCCTTTTCTACGCGAATCCCTTTAACTGACCGCGGCTATTTGTAAGCGGTACCCGGTAAAGGCAGGACATGAAAGACGAAAACGGTATGCCCTGGCTTACGTCCCTTTGGTTTGATACCAAGAAACGGCAGATACTGTGGCAGTTTCTTGGTGCCGTGGGGATAATCTATATCATGTCCGTGGCCGCCGGGAATGTGATGGCCTCCTTGGCCCGGATCAATATGGTTCCCTCCTTCCGGTTTCTCAGGATGGAGAGCCATATTGATATAGGGGAAGCCCTGATCCCCATGAATAATTCATCCTGGAATGGGCGGGTCATCTTTGCGGGTTTTTTGAACACCATCTCAATTTCCTTTCTGGTTATTTTCTTTTCCACAATTTTGGGGCTGACCATCGGCCTTTGCCGGCTCTCTTCCAACTGGCTGGTGGAAAAAACCGCCCGGTTATATATTGAAATCATCCGTAATATTCCCCTGATACTGCTCCTCCTTATCTGGTACCGGGCTTTTTTTATGCGCCTTCCGGACATACGGAACGCCCTTATTTGGGGGGCGAAAAAATCGGCCCTGGGGGAAACCACCCTGCATTTTTCGCTTTCCAACCGGGGACTCAGCATGATCTGGCTGCGGCCAAGCGAACATTTTACTCCCTGGCTTTACTGCCTCATCGCCGCGGCCATTTTCAACCTGGGGTTGTGGGTTGTTTTAGTATACCGGGAACACAAAACGGGGAAACAGCAGCGTCGGTTCTTATATCCCCTGCTGCTTTTTATGCTGCTGGGCTTTGTTTCCTATGGGGCGCTTCCCCATGCCCCCCTGCAAAAGGATATCCCCGTCATGGGGCGCTTTAATATCACCGGGGGCCTCCAGGTATCGGCGGAATGGTTCAGCCTCTTTTCGGGGCTTATCCTGTATACTTCGGCCTTTATTGCGGAGATTTTCAGGGCCGGCATTCAGGGCATACCCAGGGGGCAGTTGGAGGCGGCCCGTTCCCTGGGACTCACCCGGCGGGAAATCATACGGCTCATTGTCGTTCCCCAGGCAAAGGTGGTGATTATTCCGCCCCTCACGAGTCAGTACCTGGGGGTGGCGAAAAATACCTCCCTGGGGGTGGTTATCGGATTCCCGGACCTTTTTTCCCTTACCGGTACGATCATCAATCAGACCGGACGGGCGCTGGAGATGATCCTTATCGCCATGGGGATTTACCTGGCTTTGAGCCTGCTCACCAGCCTGGCGATGAATATCTACAACCAGCAGGTTCAGATAAAGGAGCGGTAGGGGATGGCACGTCCGATGTCCTGGATACGCACCCATCTTTTTTCCTCGGTGGGGAATTCTTTCCTTACCCTGTTGTTTGTTCCCCTTATCTTTTTTGTAATCCGCGACGGGATTCTTCCCCTTTTCTCCTGGGACTGGACGGTCATCACGGCAAATTTGCGGCTGATCCTCGTGGGCGGGTATCCTGCGGATCAACTTTGGCGGCTCTGGTTTTGTACCGGGTATGCCGCCGTCTTTGCGGGATTTTCTTTTGGCATACGCCGCGGCAAACCCCCCGCAGCCATGTACCTTATCGCCCTGGCCCTTGCCGCCCTGGCCTGCGGAAGATTCATGCCGATAAACCGCGGGGGTATGATCGCCGCCGCCCTTTTGTTGTTTGCTTCTTTTTTCGCCGCCCGGCATATCCGCCGCAGGAGGCTGATAATCCTTGTCTGTTCCGGCTGGGTTCTGCTCCTGCCCCTGACGTTCTGTATGGTCCGGGGCTTCGGCGGTTTTATGCCGGTGGTAAAGACCAATTATTGGGGAGGGCTGCTCCTTTCCCTCTTGATAAGCCTTACCTGTATTGCATCGGCCCTGCCCCTGGGACTCTTCCTCGCCCTGGGGAGGAGGAGCCGGCTGCGGATAATAAAAAGCCTCTGTATTTTTTTCATCGAGGTCGTCCGGGGGGTGCCGCTGGTAACGATCCTCTTTGTGGGGTATCTGATCTTTCCCATGGCCCTGCCCCAGCGCCTGGCCCCTTCGGTATTCGTCCGCGCCCTTGCGGGTATCGTGATGTTTCACAGCGCCTACCTGGCGGAAGCTTTCAGGGGCGGGCTGCAGGGGATAAGCAAAACCCAATACGAGGCCGCGGCAAGCCTGAACCTGAGCCCCTCCCGGACTATGGTTCTGGTTATCCTTCCCCAGGTGTTCAAGCGGATGATTCCGGTGCTGGTGAACTCCTTCACCTCGGCCCTGAAGGATACGAGCCTCATCAGCATCATCGGGATGCTCGACATGATCGGTATCGGCAGCTCCATTGTGAGTAATCCCAAGTATATGACGGGAAGCCCCCAGATTCTGCTTTTTGAAGGGGTAATTTATTTTATCCTGTGTTTTAGCATATCAAAATCAAGTACGGTGATGGAAAAAAAGCTCGGGGTAACGACGGGCATACTTGGGGGCATTACATGAGCCGGCTTCAAAACGCGCAGGTTTGGAAAAGGCCGTAAGGAAAAGACATGGAACACGCGGAAAAAAACCCGACCGACGCTGCGGATTATATTGTGTTTAAGGATGTCCACAAATGGTATACCCCGGAATTTGAGGTCCTCAAGGGCATCAACCACCGCATAAAAAAGGGAGAGGTTTCGGTCATTATCGGGCCTTCGGGAAGCGGAAAATCAACCTTTATACGGACCATTAACACCCTGGAAGCATATCAGCAGGGGCAGATCATCGTGGACGGTATTCCCCTGGATCACCATATCAAACATATCAACGCGGTAAAAAACAAATGCGGCATGGTATTTCAGCAGTTTAACCTCTTTCCCCATCTGTCCATCCTCCGCAATATCACCCTGGCGCCCATCTGGACCCTGGGGATGCGGAAAGAGGCGGCTGAGGCGCGGGCAATGGAACTCCTTGCCCGTGTTGGGGTGCGCGGCCAGGCGCTGAAATATCCTTCCCAGCTTTCAGGCGGTGAGCAGCAGCGGGCAGCCATAGCCCGTTCCCTGGCAATGAACCCGGAGATCATGCTTTTTGACGAGCCTACCAGCGCCCTGGACGCGGAGATGATCAAGGAAGTGCTGGATGTCATGACCGAGCTGGCGGACAAAAACATGACCCTCCTGGTGGTAACCCACGAGCTTGGGTTTGCCAAAGCCGTGGCCGACAGGATTATCTTTTTTGACGGCGGCAGGATTATCGAAACCGCCCCGCCGGAGGAGTTTTTCGGGAATCCCCGGAACGAACGGACCAGGGCCTTCCTTTCCCGGATACTCCGCCATTAGGCGCGGCGCGGATACACCCCATCCATTTTGCCGGCAGAATACGCCGCTTTGCGCCGGGGATCAGAAACGCAGCCGCGCCTTGAGGTTAAAGATGAAGCGGACCCGGCTGTTTTCAGGCCCCAGTTCCCCCCGGTTATCCCGATCCAGGGGAACCCGTGCGGACATACTCACCGTAAAACCCTGGAACAGCTCATGCTCCGCGCCGAGGATGGGGGCAAAGGAGCAGTCGCTCAAACCCGAAAGACAGGCCAGGCTCAGACTGGTGTAGTCATTCACCAGATACCGTACGACCGCATACAGGAAATGCTCGCCGGAAAATCCGGCGGAATTGCCGCTTTGCACCGAGGTGGAGGAGGAGCGCCCGTTGTAGAGGTACTCCGCCAGGACATACCACTTGCCCTCCCAAAAGGAATAGTCCCCGCCCGCGCTGGCGGCAAGCCCCTGGATGCCGAAACCCGCTTCGGGATCGCAGGTGTAAAGAACGTCCGCCACAAGACCGGCTTCCGCCTCCGCCTTGAAGGAAAAGCCCCCCCGATGTACGCCCCAGGGGGAACCCTCCCGGGGCGTTTCGTAGGCATAGACCGCCTGGAAGCTGGCCCGGTCCCCGTGCCGCTCTCCGGAGATACCCGCCAGGGTCCCCCCGCCGTCCAGGGAGGAGGGGTTCCGGGGCGCGGCCCCGAAGACCTGGACCTTACGGGAATCCGCAGGATAGGCGGAGAGGCTTCCCCCCAGAACGGCCCGGACACGGGCATCCGGCATGAGGGGATTCCGGGGATTGAGGAAGTCCGACGGCCCGAAAACCTGGCCGTAGCCAAAGGGAATCCGCAGAAGCCCGCCGTCAAAATCCAGGAAGGATCCGCTGAGCCGGAAGGAGAGCCGTTCCAGCTCCAGGGCGGCGGCATAGTTCCGGGCCGCCGCCGCTACCCCCTGGTGCTCAATCCCCGTAAGCCCCAGCGCGGAAGTCCCCGATGCAGCCAGCAGGTTGACGGCGCTGTAAAACGATACCCCATCCCGCAGGGTTCCCTGCACCCGGATGTTCGCGCAGGCTTCGGCGCCGGCGAAACAATCCGGCAGTTCTCCGGCTCCGGCCCCAACCGTAAGGCTGTTGTCCAGTACCCCGGAAACCCTAAGCCCCTCCGCAAAAAGCGCTCCCCCCGCGCCGCTACCGAGGAGAACCGCCGCCGCGATACCCCCCGCTATCCCCATCCGCCGCATGCTCCCCTCCTACCTCGCCAGGTTCCGCTGGCTGAACACCGAGTCCGCAATGGGCCGGTCCAGAATCACCTTCCGCATGATCATGGTTGTCTTGCTGTTTTTCCGCAGAAGGTCCCGTATCTCAATTTCCACCGGAAAGCGGCGTCCGGGGACCGCCTCCACCCTGATCAGGTTGTATTCCTTGAGTTTCGCGCCGGAAAGGGCAAAGAGCTCGTAGTGGAGGCAGTCCCCGGTCTCCTTGTCTATCCAGAGCTTTTGCCGGGGGTAACTTTCGGTGCGCTTTTTCGCGGCAAGGTCCAGCACCCAGCAGTCGCGGCTTACGCCGTTGCTGCCGCTCCACACAGCCGGGCCGCCCAGCGACGGGGTATAGCGGGCCGACAGCGTTTCGTTTTCGATGGTATCCTCGTAGGACATGTCCGAGCCCATCATGCTTTCCTTGAGCATATGCCCGGAGATAAGCATGACCTCCTCGGTATCCGGGGAGTACACGTAGAGCCGCCCGCCTTTTTTGAGGTACTTAGTCCCCCGGTCCTCCGGGTTGGTGAACTCCACAAAGCTGTCGGAATTCTCCCGGCCCCAGGCTTTCATCGTTTTGACAAAACGCCTGTTCTGATAATCGATGATCATCTCGCCCTCGTACTCAATGGTGGCGTAGATCTCGTTATCATCCACCCGCCGCAGCAACTCCGCCGCGGACGGCGCCTGCCCGTAGGCGGCGGAGGCCGCCGCCAAAGCAATCACAACCGCACTAACGGTTCCTTTCATCATAATCTCCTCCAATACGTGACATGAGGGGGCCGAAGGACCCCGGACCCTCCATAAAATTACCGGCGCAGCGCCTCCACCGGGTCGACAAAGGCGCTCTTCAGACTGGGAAACAGGGTGCAGATCGAGGTGATCGCCACGCCGAAGAAAAAGCCCTGGACCAGGATGGCGGGATCGAAGGACAGGACGAAGGTTCCCGACATGGGGAATTCCTTCATGCCTCCCCCGGTTAGCAAGTCCAGTTCCAGGGGGAAGAAGGAAAAGACCAGCGTCGCAAGGCCCCCCGCAATGCAGCCCGCCAGGGACCCCAGGATGCTGAGGAACACGGCCTCGAAGAAAAAGACCCGGACGATCTCGCCGCGGGACATCCCCAGGCTTCCCATCATGCCTATTTCCTTGATCCGCTCGTGGATGATCATCACCACGGTGTTGACGATAAGAAAGCTCGCCACGATGAGGAACACCAGGTACGCCACCACAAAGACCATCATGCTCTGCCGCATAAGGGACACAAAATAATTATCCTGCCAATCCCGAACCAGGGTTTCTTCCCCCAGCAGGGTCTTGAGCCGGGCGCTTACGGCCCGGCTTCGGGAGGGGTTTTCCGTGTGGATGAAAAGCTGCGGGGCGCCTTCCCCCAGCACCAGAAGCCGCTGAAGCCGGGCAAAATCAACGATGATGGCGTCTTCGTCGTATTTGCGGTAATCGAATTCAAATATCCCCGTGATGACCGGGCTCCACATCTTGTCGGAAAACTGGGCGGACACGGTTTTAAGCGGGATGCGGTCGCCCAGCCTCAGCCCCGTCTTCCCGGCCATCCTGACCCCGATGGCGCACTCGCTGGCGTCCGGTTTCGGGTAGCGGCCTTCTACCAGGCCGTCGTCCCGGCGGGTAAGGTTGAAGGTATTCAGCGCCAGTTCCCTCTGTATCGGTATGCCCCACAGGAACGCGTGTTTCACCGTGCTGTCCTGAAGGGTGGCATAGGCCGTAATACGGGGCAGCACGGCCGTTACCCCGTCAATCCCCAAGGCCAGTCGCTCCAGTTCCGCCACGGGCCGTCCGTCCGCGACCGGGAACCAGACGGGGTAATACTCCTTCTCCGCCTCGTATTGGGCGGAGACCACGCTCACATGCCCGGAGTCGAAGGTGCGGATCACCTTTTCCATGTTGTCCGTCATCCCCGCCATCCACGCCTGCATAAACACCGTAAAGAACACCGCGATAGCCGCCGCGCTGATGCAGAACAGGGTCCGCCGCCGGTTCCGCAATATATTGCGGTACGCGATAGTGATGAGGGTTCCCGCCCCTCCGATTCCCATAGTATCCATCTCTGCCTCCTTAACTGGATAAACCCGGTGAAACCGCCCGCCCTTGCGCCTGAAGGCAGCCTTTCGGGACGTTTCGCCGGGGTTCCGGTGTTGCCGGACCCCGGTTTTTCGATCAGAAACCCGGGTTTGTGCTGCGCAAAAACATTTTTCCGCAGCGCAAAAACACTTTTCCGCAGCGCAAAAACATTTTTCCGCAGCGCAAAAACACTTTTCCGCAGCGCAAAAACATTTTTCCGCAGCGCAAAAACATTTTTCCGCAGCGCAAAAATACTTTTCCGCAGCGCAAAAACATTTTTCCGGCGCAAA
>JAITLF010000241.1 GCA_031278025.1 Treponema sp. | reverse complement strand
GCGCTTTTCACAATGTCGGCTATCCGGTAGCGCTCATTGTGTCCGGGCCGCCTGTTGTCCGGTATCTGCCCGCTCATCCGTCCAAAATTGTCTATTAATTGTTTAAAGAGTTCCCTGCTCATACTCCTATTTTAGCATAGTTTTTGATACTTTGAATTCCTGTTCGTATGCATTCGGTACTTGACTATGTGGCGCCTCATGTGTTTAACGGTGGACAAGTCGTTTAACAGTGTCTACCAAACGGGGTAAAGTCCACGGCCTTGTTCCGTCCGTTACACCCTGTTCCTAAATAAGCGCATATGCCCCGGCCCCCATAAAACTGCGGAGGGCTACCTCGGATTTGCCGGACTTTATTTGTTCTGGGGATTGTGCTACAAAGGCCCTATGATACAGATATCTAACACGGGAGTGTATGTTTTTAACAGCCGGGAAATCCTTGCGGATACGCCGGAGAATGCCGGGGTCTTGCGCAGCCGCCTGCCGCAGGATAAAGACGCGCCCAGGCGCGGGACTATCGCGTACGGAATCATATCCGCCCATAACATGTCCGGGGACGAGAAGAAGCTGCAACTGAAGTTTGACGCCCTCGCCTCCCACGACATCACCTTCGTCAACATCATCCAAACCGCTCGTGTGAGCGGTCTTGAGGCGTTTCCTCTTCCGTATGTCCTGACGAATTGCCACAATTCCCTCTGCGCGGTTGGGGGAACCATCAACGAGGACGATCACGCCTTTGGGTTTTCGACGGCAAAGAAATACGGCGGCGTCTATGTGCCGCCCCACTTGGGGGTCATCCATTCGTATATCCGGGAAACCCAGGCGGGCTGCGGCAGGATGATCCTGGGGAGCGACAGCCATACCCGGTACGGCGCCTTAGGCACGATGGGCGTGGGGGAGGGGGGCGGCGAACTGGTGAAACAGTTGCTGAACCAGACCTACGGCATCGCCTATCCTAAGGTGATAGGGGTATACCTTACGGGGAAGCCCCGGCCCGGGGTTGGGCCGCAGGACGCGGCCCTGGCGCTTATCGGCGCGGTGTTCCAGGGGGGGCTGGTGAAGAACGCGGTCCTGGAATTCCTGGGAGACGGCGTTTCCGGGCTTTCAGCGGACTTCCGGTGCGGCATAGACGTGATGACCACCGAGACTACCTGCTGGTCCTCCATTTGGGAGACCGACGAGGTGATACGGGATTACTTTCGCGTCCACGGGCGGGAAGGGGATTACCGAAAACTGAGCCCCGGTCCGGTTGCCTATTACGACCGGCTGATCCGGCTGGACCTTTCCGCGCTTAAACCGATGATCGCCCTGCCGTTCCATCCCAGCAATGTCTGGGAGATAGACGCCCTCCTCGAAAATCCTGGCGACATCTTCTGCGGGGTTGAAAAAGACGCCGCCGCCCTCATTGAATATCCCGGCGTGAAGATTGCCCTTACCGATAAAATTGATGAGCAGGGTCGGATACGGATAGATCAGGGGATCATCGCGGGCTGCGCCGGCGGGACGTACGAGAATATCATGGCCGCCGCCGCCATTCTGGGGGAAACAGGCACGGGCCGGGATTTCTTTTCCCTTTCGGTGTACCCCGGAAGCCAGCCGGTGTTGCTGGACCTTACCCGCAACGGCTGCATCAGCCGCCTTATCGCTTCGGGGGCGGTGGTCCGCACCGCCTTCTGCGGCCCCTGTTTCGGCGCCGGGGACGTTCCTGCCAATAAGGGTCTTTCCATCCGCCACACCACCAGGAACTTTCCCAACCGGGAGGGTTCCCGGCCTATGGACGGGCAGATCGCATCGGTTGCCCTTATGGACAGCCGGAGCATTGCCGCCACTGCCAGGAACGGCGGCATTCTTACGTCCGCCGAGGCCTTCCCGGTGGAGGGCATCCCTATCCCTGCCTACCGGTACGATGATGCCCCTTACCGGAACCGGGTGTACAACGGTATCGGATTGGCCCGGACGGAGGAACCCCTTTGCTACGGCCCCAACATCACCGACTGGCCCGATATGGAAGACCTGGGGGAGCATCTTCTGGTTAAGATCGTTTCCTTCATCACCGATCCGGTTACCACTACCGATGAGATCATCCCGTCGGGGGAAACCGCGTCCTACCGGTCCAACCCCCAGGGTTTGGCGGAATTCACGCTGTCCCGCAAGGACCCAGCCTATGTTGGGCGGGCCAAAGCGGTACGCCAGCTTGAGCTTGCCCGGCAGGAAGCGGTTAACGCGGCGGACGGCTGTTCCGGCTTGCCGGATATTGCCGGTATCCTGGCGAAGCTCAAACGCCTTCCGGAAGGGAAGGCGCTTGAGCTCGGATCCCTCCGCATCGGTTCCGCCATTTACGCGGTAAAGCCTGGCGACGGCAGCGCCCGTGAACAAGCGGCGAGCTGCCAGCGGGTTCTGGGAGGCGCCGCGAATTTCGCCCAGGAATACGCCACTAAACGGTACCGCAGCAACCTCATCAACTGGGGGATACTTCCCTTCAAGGTGGAAGGCGAGCCGCCTTTCAAAAACGGCGACTATGTTTTTATTCCCGGCATAGCCGCTGCGGTACAAGGGGGGGGCAGTCTAACGGCGTATGTCCTTCGGGAGGATGGGGCGTCCGCTTTTACGCTGGAGACCCCGGATATTACCCCGTCGGAGAAGGAGATAGTGCTGGCTGGGAGCCTTATCAATTATAACCGGAAAAAAGGCGGACACCGGGCATCCGCCGGCTGAGCGGGTTTGGATTAGTTTAATGCAGGCGCCATTCGTAGCGCCTGAAATTTATGGGCCGTATTGAATAAATTTTTTTCTTAGGGTAGACTTACTTTATGACAACTGTTCCGGGGAAAACAAACTTTTTTACTGTTGTAACCACCGCATGGCTGGCGTTAGCCGTTATTTTTGCGGGGATTTTTGTCATAGAGGAACATGATCATGAGCATATTGATGTTGCAGGTCAAAGGCTTCCTTCCGGTGAAAATTGCCATATCTGCCTTGAAATACAAATCGCCCAGCGGCTGATAGAAGCCTTTGGACGTTTAGGCATAAGTATAGCTGTTATAGGGTTCGTCTCGTGCGCCGGGTTTCTTGCAAAACCGCAGATACTTTATTCAAAAAAACCAATCGAATTAAAAGTACGATTTAATTGTTGATATAATCCTCCAAAAGACACAATCAACAGTAAACTTGTTTAACGAGTTCATTTCCTCAAATTTCAATTTCCAGGGAGAATTGGGAAATTTATGAAATGGGGAACTTTATTTGGAGGTATAACGTGAAACGTTTTTTGTTCATGATAATAACGCTGTCTCTGTCGGTATGCGCCCTGTTCGCGGGCGGGAAAAAAGAAGGGACGACTAATAACGGAAAGCCGGAGGTTGTAGCAGTCAATTTTCCGGCTTATGACTTTGCGCGGCAAATCGCCGGGGACCGGGTAAATGTTACCATGTTACTGCCCCCCAGCGCGGAAAGCCATTCCTTTGAGCCCACGCCCAGGGACATTATCAAAATCCAGAACTGCGATGTATTCATCTACACCGGCGGCGAAACCGATGTCTGGGTTGACCGGATTCTTGAATCAATGGACACCACGAAGAAAAAAATCATCCGCATGATGGATGCCGTTGAGGTAGTGGAAGAAGAAATTGTCGAGGGCATGGAAGACGACGAACACGGTCATGCCCATGGGGACGAAAACTTCACCATAGAGGATGTCAAAGACCGCACTTTGTCGGATTGGGAGGGAGAATGGCAATCGGTGTATCCCTATTTGCTTGACGGAACCTTGAATCCGGTAATGGAGTACAAGGCGGAAAGCGGCGAAAAAACAGCCCGTGAGTATTACGATCAGTATAAAACAGCGTATGTGACGGACATGGACAGAGTAGTCATTACCAATGACTCCATGACATTCTACAGAAACGGCATTCCGGCGACGGCGAGATATACCTATAAAGGCACCGGCATTACACCGGAAGACGACGGAACTCTCTGGGTGCGGTATAAATTTGAGGCCGCCGGAAATCCGCCAAACGGCGCGCCGAGATATATCATGTTTAGCGATCATTTGCACGCTCCCGCCAAAGCGGAACATTTTCATATTTATTCCAGCAATGAAAGTTTTGACGCCCTCATGGAAGATACGAATCCGGTGAATTATCCGACGTATTATCCTTCCGCCTTAACGAAAGATGAAATCGTGGCGGAAATGATAGGCCATGACCACGAGGAAGAAGCTGAATATGACGAACACGTCTGGACTTCTCCCAAAAACGCTAAACGCATTGTGCGGGTCATAGCGGATGCGCTTTGCGAAGCGGATGCCAGGGATGCGGCGTTTTTCCGCCGGAACGCGGATGCGTATAGTGTTCAGCTTGATGAACTGGACAAAGCGTTTCAGGCGGTGGTGAACAACGCAAAGCGCAAAACCATTGTTTTTGGCGACCGCTTCCCCTTCCGTTATTTTGCCGATGCCTACGGACTAACGTATTTTGCCGCTTTCCCCGGCTGCTCCACCGAGACCGAGCCGAGCGCGGCGACCATCGCCTTTTTAATCGACAAAATTAAGGCGGAAAAGATCCCCGTGGTGTTTCACATTGAGCTTTCCAACGAGCGCATGGCGGACACAATAGCCGAGGAAACCGGGGCGAAAAAACTGTTGCTCCACGCCGCTCATAACATATCAAAACAGGATTTTGACCGGGGCGTAACTTTTTTGGAAATACAAAAAGCTAATGTTCCGCGGTTAAGGGAGGCGTTGCAGTAGTCAATGCGGGAAAATCCGGCTGGCAGGTTATGTTTGACCTTACAGCCGGGCATACCTACAAGGGGGAGCCGGACAGCCCGGCTCCCCCTTGTGGATTATGCGCATCCCCGCAGTATACTCCTGACCCGGATAATCCCCTTTACCGCGATAATCCGCTCCAGGGTAACCTGCGGAATAGCCTGCTCCGTGTCGATGATGTTGTAGGCGTATTCCTCCCGGTGGTGGTTTATCAGATCCATGATGTTAATCCCCTCCGCAGCCAGGATGGTGGTGATTTGCCCCACCATGTTGGGGATGTTCCGGTTAATCACCAGAAGCCGGTACGCGGCCTGCTGGTCCAGCTTACACCGGGGGAAGTTGACGGAATTGCGGATGGTCCCGGTCTCCAGGAACTCCATGAGCTGCCGTACCGCCATAATGGCGCAGTTGTCCTCCGCTTCCGGGGTGGAAGCGCCCAGATGGGGGATGCAGATGGTCTTGGGACACGCCAAAAGCCCGGCGGTAGGGAAGTCGGTAACATAGAGCCTGAGTTTTTCCGCGTGCAGGGCGGCAATAATATCCGCCTCGTTCACCAGGCCGCCACGGGCAAGGTTGATGATCCGGGCGCCTTTCTTCATGAGCCTGAATTTTTCGGCATCCAAAAGCCCATTGGTTGTCTCTGACAAAGGGAGGTGAAGGGTAACGTAATCGGCCCTGGCTAAAAGCCCCTCCAGGGTGTCGGCCCGCCGGACCTGGCGGGAAAGGTTCCAGGCGGCGTCTACCGAGATATAGGGATCGTAGCCAATCACCTCCATCCCCAGGGCAACGGCGTCGTTGGCAACCATCACGCCTATGGCGCCAAGGCCGATAACGCCGAGGGTCTTGCCCTTCAATTCCGGCCCCGCAAAGGCGGACTTGCTTTTTTCCACCAGTTCCGGCGCCTCCGCGGCCTTGTCCGCAAGGGAAGCCGCCCAATTCACCCCGCCCAGGATGTTTCGGGACGCGATGAGCATGGCGGCAATAGCCAGTTCCTTGACGGCGTTGGCGTTCCCGCCCGGAGTGTTGAAGACCACCACGCCCCGGCTGCTGCACGAGCGTACGGGAATATTGTTGTACCCCGCGCCGGCACGGGCAATGGCCTTAACGCTGCCTGGAATTTCTATGGCGTGCAGATCCGCGCTCCTGACCAGAATGGCATCCGGATAGGGAATCTCACCGGCCACTTCATAGGTATCACGGGAAAACAGATCCAGCCCCAGGGGAGAAATCTCATTCATCGTTCTGATACGAAACACCGCTCACTCCTTCAATCTATCCTTCAATCTATCCTTCAATTTATCATGCCAGGCTATCCTGCGCTTCCATCACTTCAGGGTTTCTTCAAACTTCTCCATAAACTGAATCAGGGCCTTTACCCCGTCCAGGGGCATGGCGTTGTAGATGCTGGCCCTCATACCCCCAACCAGACGATGCCCGGCCAGGTTCACCAGGCCTGCGGCGGCGGCTTCTTTGACGAACCGGGTTTCCTGTGCGGAACGGCGTTCCGGATCGGGATCGGCAGGGACAAAGGGAATGTTCATCAGGCTCCGGTACGGCTTTTCCACCGGGGAGCGGAAATTGCGGGAGGCGTCAAGGCAGTCATACAACAGGGCCGCCTTTTCCCGGTTTTCCTCGGCCATAGCCGCTGCCCCGCCGCGGTCTTTAAGCCATTGCAGGACCAGGCCTATGATGTAGATGCCGTAGCAGGGAGGGGTATTGTACAGGGAACCCGCCCCCGCATGGGTGTCGTACCTGAGCAGGGCCGGGGTCCACGAGGGCGCGCGGCCAATGAGGTCTTCCCGAATGATGACGACCGTGGTTCCCGCAGGGCCCAGGTTCTTCTGCGCCCCGGCATAGAGGACGCCGAATTTGGCGACCTCCAGGGGTTCGGAGAGGATGCAGCTTGAGATGTCCGCCGCCAGGGGAACCTGCCCGGTTTCGGGCAGGCAGGCCCATTTGGTCCCCACGATGGTATTGTTCACGGTGATGTGGTAATAGGCGTCCGCCGGGTCAGGCGCCGGAGCTTTAGGGATGGCGGCGTAGGCCCGGTCTTTAGAACTGGCAAGGGTAACCGCGTTCACGAACTTGGCCGCTTCTTCGGCGGCTTTCTTTGCCCAAACGCCGGTTTCCACATAGACGGCCCGTTTCTTCGCCGCTCCCGGTTCCCCGGCGGCAAGGTTGAGGGGAATCATAGAGAACTGAAGGGACGCCCCCCCCTGGAGGAAAAGCACCCTATACCCGGAAGGGATGCCCATAAGCTCTCTGAGCAGGGCTTCGGCCTTTTCGATGATGGGCATAAAGTCCTTAGACCGGTGGCTCATCTCCATCACGGACTGTCCGGTTCCGCAGGCATCGGTCATTTCCGCGGCTGCCCGTTCCAATACCGGCAGGGGCAGCGCCGATGGTCCGGCGGAAAAATTGTACACACGCATAAGCGTATACTCCTTAAAATAAGTGTTTGGGGCGGTTACAAAACCCGCGCCGGCTTTCCCGCCAGAAAACGCCATATCCGCCTATGCAGATGGACCATTTGTATAGGCGGATTCTCCCCATTCCGATAGGCGGATTCTCCCTATTCCGCTCGGCGCTGCTCCAGGGCCGAGCGGAAGCGATCCCGCCCGATCAAAAAAGGCTCGTTGTTCGATCAAAAAGGCTCTTGGTTCGATCGGAACGGCTCCATTCCTGATCAGAAATGCTCCATTCCTGATCAAGAATGCTCCATTCTTGATCAAGAATGCTCCATTCTTGATCAAGAATGCTCCATTCTTGATCAGGAGCGCTCCATTCTTGATCAGGAGCGCTCCATTCTTGATCAGGAGCGCTCCATTTCTGATCAGGAATACTC
>JAITLF010000128.1 GCA_031278025.1 Treponema sp. | reverse complement strand
GCTCCATTTTTGCCCCCGAATGGTCCATTTTTGCCCCCGAATGCTCCATTTTTGCCCCCGAATGATTCATTTTTGCCCCCGAATTTCGCGTTCGGGACTTTGAACGGGGCGCGGCTGTTCCTGAATATTTCATTTCCGCCCCAAAAACAGGGGGTTTTTGCCCCAAATACCCCGGTTTTGCCCCAAAATACGGCGTTTGGGGCTGAGACGGGGGCGCGGGCGCCTCCGCCCGCCTTGCGCGTGTACCGGGCGGCTGGGAACCGGCGCTCCGCGGAAATCAATTCCGGCAAGAAGCGGGGCGGCAGCATCCAAACCCGGATGACTCCGGCTGGTTTCCCGGCGGCCCGCCGTGCCCGCATCCCGCTTAAAGGCGCGCCTCCGGGGGGATCCTAGCGGTTAAATCGATCTTATCGTATACTCCCCGTATATTCCGTAACAAAGCAAAAGGGGGGGCCTATGAAACTAACCATACATCTGCCGGCATTGGAGGATTCCGGGCGCAAACCGGTGTTCCGGCGGGCGGCGGACCGGAAGGCGGTAATGGAATTTCACATCCGCAGGGAACTGCGGGAAGAATTCCGCCTGGAACACAGCCTTTTTTCACTTACCGGAAACGTGATTCTGGCGGATATCAAAGAAGCGCGGGACCTGGCGCGCAGGATCAACGCCAAAGCGGATTCCTCCGCCCATCCGGAACGCAGGGTATCGGCGGGCCGGCTTAACGTCATGGGGATTATCGACGAAATCCTTCACTATGCGGCGGCCCTTTACCGGGAGCAGGTACAGCCTGATGTCTTTGAGCGGGCCCTGGCCCGGCTGGAAGAGCGCCTGGGTCCGGACCGGACCGGCAGGCTTCTGGCGGGCTTCAACGGCCAGTTCCCGCCCCGTGCGGTTTATTCCGGGCAGTCCACCGTAGACGGGTACCTGCGCGGCGAGGATGCCGGGGAAAGCTGCCGGGCGCTGTCCCTGGAAGAAATCATGCTCCTTGCCCTGGCAAACCTCAATCCCGCGTTCAAGCCCTTCCGTTTCCTGTTCGACGACAAGGATCTGGGGGATCACACCGTTTATCCCGCTGCCATCGAGGAACTCAAGGCTTTCCTCTCCGGGCTTCCGGCTTTCGGGCCTGACGGGTTAAACCTTTGGGAGCTTCTCCGCAGCCCGGCGCTGGCCTGCCCGGATTCCCTCTCCGGCCAGCTGGAATTCATGCGGAAGCACTGGGGTTTTTACCTGGGCGAATACCTGACGCGGCTGCTCTTGGGCCTGGATGTTATGAAGGAGGAAGATAAGCCGTCCTTCTTCGGGCCCGGACCCGCACGCGCGCTGACCTATGACGGCCAGGAGGATGATTACCAGCGGTTCAGCCCGGATCAGGAATGGATGCCCAACACGGTGCTTATCGCCAAGAGTACCCTGGTCTGGCTCTATCAGCTTTCCCAAATATACGGCAAGCCGATAGAACGGCTGGACCAGGTCCCCGACGAAGAGCTGGACCTGCTGGCCGGCCAGGGTTTTACCGGCCTGTGGCTCATCGGGCTGTGGGAGCGGAGCAGCGCCTCCCGGACCATCAAGCAGTGGACCGGCAACCCCGAAGCCGCCGCCAGCGCCTACAGTCTCTACGATTACGACATAGCCGGGGAGTTGGGCGGCTGGGGAAGCCTTACGAACCTGCGGGAGCGCTGCCTCAGGCGGGGAATCCGGCTGGGATCGGACATGGTGCCTAACCACACCGGAATAGACAGCCGGTGGATCATGGAGAGTCCGGACCGGTTTCTTCAGCTTCCGGCGCCTCCCTTCCCCTCGTATACCTTCAGCGGCGGGAACCTTTCCAGCCGGGAGGGAATCGGCATTTATATCGAGGATCATTACTACAGCCGCAGCGACGCTGCGGTGGTGTTTAAGCGGGTGGATTTCACCACCGGGGATACCCGGTACATCTACCACGGCAACGACGGAACCACCATGCCCTGGAACGACACCGCCCAGATCGATTTCCTCAACCCGGAAGCACGGGAGGCGGTGATACGCACCATCCTCGAAGTATGCCGGCAGTTCTCCATTGTCCGCTTCGACGCGGCCATGACCCTTGCCAAGCGGCACATACAGCGCCTGTGGTATCCTGAGCCGGGGAAGGGGGGGGACATTGCAAGCCGCGCCGAACACGGCCTCTCCAACGATGATTTCAACCGCCGTATTCCCAGCGAGTTCTGGCGGGAAGTGGTGGATCGCTGCGCGGCGGAAGCGCCCCATACCCTGCTGCTGGCGGAAGCCTTCTGGATGATGGAAGGCTACTTTGTCCGCACCCTGGGGATGCACCGGGTCTACAATTCGGCCTTCATGAACATGCTGAAGAACGAGGAGAACGCCAAATACCGGGCCACCATCAAGAATACCCTGGAATTCGATCCTGAGGTGCTTAAGCGTT
Source organism: Treponema sp. (assembly GCA_031278025.1). The sequence goes on along the minus strand of JAITLF010000128.1, from coordinate 3,736 downwards.
TTGTGAACTTCATGAACAACCCCGACGAGGAAACCGCGGCAGCGCAGTTCGGGCGGGGGGATAAATACTTCGGCATTTGTACGCTCCTGGTAACCATGCCGGGACTTCCCATGTTCGGCCACGGCCAGATAGAAGGGTTCGAAGAGAAGTACGGCATGGAATACCGCCGTTCCTACCGGGATGAAAAGCCGGACCAAGCCCTGATAGGCCGGCATGAACGGGAAATCTTCCCGCTCATGAAGAAGCGCTACCTTTTCTCCGGGAGCGCCGGCTTCTGCCTCTTCGACCTTTACAATTACGACGGCTCGGTGAACGAAAATGTATTCGCCTATACCAACCGCGCCGGGGACGAGCGGGGCCTGGTGATATACAACAACGCCTATGACCGGGCCGCCGGGTGGTTACGCTGGAGCTGCGCCAAGATTCCCCAGAAAGAGGGCGGGTTCCGGCAGGATACCCTGTATCACGCCCTGGGGCTCCGCGGGGCAGATCCGTTCTTCGTTCTTTTCCGGGAGCAGCGGCAGAACCTTTGGTATATCCGGTCTTCAAAGGATCTTGCGGAACGGGGACTCGCCGTCGCGTTGAACGGGTACGAGGCCCAAATCTTCCTGGAGTTCCATGAGGCGGAGGATACCACCGGGCAGTGGGCTTGGCTCAACGCGGAACTCAATGGCCGCGGGGTTCGGGACCTTACGGCGGCCGTCATGGATATTTCCCTGGGGGAACTTTATGCACGGTTCATGGAGCTTTTCAAGAAAGAACGGGAATACCTGCAGGGGATAATCCGGTTCTTTGCCGGGGGAAACGCCGAAGGGACGGACACGGAAATCTTCATCAATGCGTTAAAAGAACCGGTTTTGGCCTTTGCCGACGCCGCAGCCCGGTTCTTGCTGGGTAAGGGATATGAGCCTTTCGCCGGCGCTCAGGGTCATACGCCCCTGCCGCATGAGGGTATTTGGGCGGAATTCTCCGCCGGTCTTTACCGGATGCTCAAGCTCGCCGAGCATACCGGAGCCGGTTCCGCGGCTGGCGGCAGCGCAAAAAAAGCGCGTACGAAAAGGGAAAAAAAGGAAGGGGAAAAGCTTCTTAACTATTTGGCGCAAAATATCACCGCCCGGCCCGGGCTGTGCGCCTTTGCCGCCGGTTACCGGGTTCTAACCCTCCTTAGGCCCGTCATCGGGGCCGGGGCTTCCGGCGCCGATGCGGCGGCCCTGGTGTCCCACTGGCAACTTGACCGGAAACTACGGGAAGCCTTCAATGCCCTGTGCATACCCGAAGACGAGTCCTACCGGGTAACGGAGATCATGAAGGCGGTTCTGGCCCGAACCGCCCCTGTTTCCCGGACCGGGTACCGCACGCCTTCTCCGTCCGAGGCCTTAATCCTGGAGAACTACGCGGAAGAGGATTTCAGACGGATTCTGGGGGTGAACCTCTTTGACGATGTTACCTGGTTCAACAAGGAAGCCTTTGATGAAACGCTTTTCTACGTGCCTTTCTTCTTAGTTCTTGAGGACCACGGCGCTCTTGGCGAAGCGGCGGGTTCTGAAAAGACGGTAACGGCTGATGCCGTAAAAGATACGACGGCCTGGGCTGCCTGGGTGGAAACGCTTGGGGCCTTGTCGGAAGAGTTCCGGCAGGCCGGGGAAAAATCCGGATACCGGCTTGACAAGCTCCTTGAGGCTCTCGCGGAAAAGGGTTCGGCCACGGCGGTAAAGCCCCGAAACCCGTCCGCCAGGAAACCTGCATCCGGTAACAAGAAGTAATACTTCGGTAATCGGGATATTACCATGGGCAGCAACAGGAATACGATATATAAAACGCTCGCCGCCCAGGGGCATTCTCTTAGCCTTTGTTCCTTTAGCGTTCTGGACCGATACTGGGGGCTTCCGCCCCTTCCTTTTGTCTGGGCGGAAACCGACGCGGACATCTCCGATTTAGCCCGGCTCTTTGAGGGTCTCTATTTCCCCGGAGTAGACCTTGCGGATGCGGCGGTGGAGGATGAGCAGCGTTGCTGGTACTTCCGCTGCCCGGACCTGGAGGGAAAATTCCCCTGGCCTTCACAGGAAGGGCCTTCGTACAAGCTCCTCACGGTAACCCAGGACCAAACCACCGAAACGTTTCATGATCCCCTGGGGATGTATCCCTTGCTCCGCCGGCTCCGGTACGGAAAGCCTCCGACGATACAGCATCCGGTAATACCGCCGGATGCGTCATCTTCCGCGTGGACCGATCCCTGGTGGGCCGGCCTTAACCCGAAAACCAACCGCTGGCGGGCCGCCATGGACGGGTCACTGATCCTGGCGCGGTACAGTCCGGCGGATGATGCGCAGGAGGAAGACAGCAGCCACGTTTTCGCAGAACTAACGGCGTCTCTCCGGGATTTACGGGCCGGACAACCACCTTTGGCGGAAGGCCAGCGGGTTCTTCTGACGGGCCTCCTGGTGTCGGGGCGTCCGGATTTAGGGCTGGGTTTTCTCAAAGCAGCGGGTTTTGTGGAGGAGTTCTGGCCTGAACTTGCCCGGTTTGACAAGGTGGATCATTCTAAGGAATTTCATCCCGAAGGGAATGTGTGGGATCATACCCTGGAAACCTTCCGCTACCGGAAGGCCGCGCCCTGGGATGTGGGAGGGGAACCGCCGCCCCGGAGAACTAAGTTGCCGGCCTACGATTTGCGTCTTTCCCTGGGGCTTTTGCTGCACGATGTGGGAAAACCTCTGGCGGTAGCTTCCGGTAACCGCCGATTCGACGGCCATGCGGAACTGGGGGCGCGGGAGGCCCGGAGGTTCCTGGAACGCCTGGGTTTTGAGTCTTCCCTTATCAGCGATGTTTTTTATCTGGTGAAGAACCACATGCTACCCGCCGCCCTTCCCCGTCTGCCCTTGTCCAGGACCGAAGAAATCATGGGATCTCCCCTGTTTTCTACCCTGATGGAACTCTACCGGTGCGACGAATCCTCATCGTTTAAGGGCATGGCTGGGTATTATAAAAGCAGCGCCGTGTATCAAACCTATCTCCGCCATCAGCGCAATCCCTACCGGTCAACGGACGGAAAAATTCTTGGAACCCGCAGGATGGGGAAGAGCTAACGCCGTTCCACCTTGAGGTTTTTCCGTATCATTCCAATCTATATGTTCCGCTGTTTGGCGACGTTTTTGCAACCCGAATAAGGGCTTGCGCAGCATCGCTTCCGCAGGAAGCGCGACCAAGGCTGCAAAAATGTGGTTGAAGTGGAGCATGGGAGGCGCAACCGACTTAGCGGGAACGGAACCCCGAACTTGCCTACTGGCGGCGACAGACCCGCTTTGCAGGTTTGCGCGTAAACAGCCACGTTGAGACTGTCGAATTAATCCGTCAATAGGCAAAAACTACTATATATGGTGTGCTAAAGGTAATTGATACGCTATATATAGTGTCTTAAACCCTTCCGAAACATTTTTCGACAGCCTCGTTCAAAGGCGTTCAAAACCCGTTCAAATTCGCCCGGCGGGGCAAAGGTGATAGTTGGACCTTTTTCCGTTTTGAGGCCCTTTACAGGCCCTTTTTGCGTTCACGGTTACGCTCCGTATGCAATCATAAACGGCTTTACATGGGACTTCAGTTCGGCCCTTCCCATCCCGCGGTTAAAGCCGTTTCCATCGGGGAACCGGCCCGGCCAGGGATCGTTGTAAACGATTTCCTGTTTCTCGTCGTCGTAGGCGACGGCGGCGATGCAGTGGCCGGGCTTCACCAGGCACAA
>JAITLF010000333.1 GCA_031278025.1 Treponema sp. | reverse complement strand
CAGTGCCACCGCCTCGGCCTTGAATTCCGCAGGGTATACCCGCCGTTCTTTGTCTTTCGTTCCCATCTTTTCCTCTCCTTACGGTTATATCTACCGCTCATCTTTCTGTCCACCAGATGGGGTAAGGTCCATTTATCAAAGTATTTATAACGGGCCATAATAGGGAAGAGTATACCACACTGTTAGTGTTTTGTATATTTTTCCGACAGCCTCAACATAGGGAAATGCATGCCGGGGATACTGGCGGAGAGCGGAGGTTAGGGTGGAAGAGCGGAAGGCGGGAACAGCGGACTTGCCGGTAGTAAAACGGTGATCGACTGGTAAAAACCTTCGGAAGGAAGCTATCCCTTTCCAAAAACGATTAATTCGACAGCCGCGTTAGGATCCTGCACTATTTCATTCTGGCGGGCGGGCTCACCGATGGCGCTACGAAGGGGGTGATAAAGCTGGGGGACTGGATCGACCTTGAAGGCGGCCTCTCGGTTGCTGAGTACAGCGGCGCGGGAGGTTTTACCGCAGCCAACACGGATTTAGGAGGCGCCAAGGGGTACCTGCTGCGGCTGATTGTGGTGGGGATAAACTCGTTCCATACGGTAACGGCTAACGACGGCGTGGACCACGTGGTGTTCCAGTTTCAAAATATGCCGGTTTTGCGCCGGATGAACGCTACTGACACCAACCCCGGCGGGTACAGGGCGAGCGAAATGCGGAAGTACCTGACAACGGTCGAAGGCGACGCCGACAGCGGCAAGTTCCTTGCGGGGCTGGTGGCTGCGGGGGTGCCGAAATCGGTGATGTGGGATCCTGTGCGGCATGTAGCAACAGTGTGGGATACCGGGGGTACTACGGTGAAAGACCTTCTGTGGCTGCCCACGGAACGGGAGATGCTTGGAACGCAATCGTACGCGGGTAACTATGAAGCGGTGGGAAACCAAGCACGGCTTGAATACTACATTGAGCAGACTAAGCGGATAAAGTATGTTTCAAATGGGACGACGCTTGCGTATTTTTTGGGAGGTGCCAGGTTTTCGGGTAGTAATACTGCCTCGTTTGTGGCTGTCACCGCCGATGGCGCCAAGGGCATGAGTGTCAACGCGTCTTACGCGGGGTATGGCTGCGTCCCCGCTTTCTGTATCTACTAAGGCCCGCCCGGCACCGCAGGCTCTGCCCGGACCTCGCGGGGCAGAGCCCCGCGAGGTCCGGGCAGAGCGGCGTGTAAACCCAGGTTTCTGATTAAAAAACCTGGGTTTCTAATCAATAAACCGAGGTCCGGCAACACCGGACCTCGGCGGGCCTCTCCCTGCTCCCCGCGGGGCAGAGCCCCGCCGAAGTGCGAAGCAGCGCCCCGGTAGCTGTGTTCATATATTTCTCATTATTTCTCCAACAAATACAAGTATTCTTTTACATAAATTTTCCGGTTATTTAAATTTCTGCTTCCCCTAAAGGTATTGTATGGTGTCTCTAATACTTCCAATCTGCCCATCTGCTCTAACACAGCCTTCATTTCATTAAATCCGATGAAACCTTCTGAATTAAAAGAAATAAGAATATATTTTGCTTTTATATTTGCCGCCAACTCTTTTAGGGCATTATACGCGAAATTTTCCTTATTGTATTCCGAGCGGTTCCAATTATCGGGGATGCCGGAAATTTTGCTGGCGCTACCGGGATATTTATAATCCACTATCAAATTAAGCATAAAATAATTTGAACCATAGGGATGCTGGTTGTACGGCGGGTCCAGATACGCAACGTCTACTTCCGGGGCGGCCTGTATTATTTTGTTTGCGTCGCCGTTAAATATCACGACATCTGCGTAAAAATTGCTGAATACGGGAAAGGGCAGATGTATGTTGCCTTTTATTCTGCCCAAGGCGTCCTGATTTTTTCCGCCGAATTGTCCTATCCCGGTTTCTCTGTTTTTATAAAATCCTTTGAATACCCCTGATGTATTTGCGTGAATAGAAGCCTCCGATAATAGCGGGGCAAGAAAATATTTTTGTTCGCCAGAAGGTATGGTGTCTATCAGTTTTCGGACCGTATCAATGTACCGGGCGTTCCGGGTAGTGTAGAAAACCCTTTCGTCCGGTTTTATATCCCTTTCGTCTTTGGGCGCGTATAAATTGGCGATTATGCCCTTCTCCCATTTGTTTTTTGACAATTCATGCATGATTTCCCGGTAGTATTTTTTTATTTTTAGTAACGATGCTTCATCCATGTTTGAAAGATAACATTGATTTATTAACGCGGAATATTTCTCAAGGTCGTTTGCTATCAATACGCTGGAAAACCGCTTAAAGAACCGTGCCACAATTCCTGAGCCGCTGAAAACATCAAACATGGTCAATGTATCTTTATTGAGCCGGCCTCTGATTTTTTCAATCCCCCGCCCTATAAACCGCAACAAGGCCCTTTTATTCCCTAGATAGGTTATCAGTTGCTGCGTCAAATAGGCTTCATTTTCATGGGGCATCTTTTTAACGGGTACCCGATGCGGCAAAGAGGCTGCGGTAGTTTCATGATCCATACCGCGTTAGGCTTTCCAGCAATAAAATACATGCCGCTTTTCCACCCCCGCCGTTGTTTCGGGAGGCTGCTCCGTGCGGCAACGATCGTCCGCCAGGGGGCAGCGCTCGGCAAAGGCGCAGCCTGCAATTTCGGTTACCGGCGTCCGGATTTCGCCCTTCAGCGTTTCCGGTATTTCCCACGCCGGCGCCGCCTTGCCGCCGCTTCCCGCAGACAGGCCGCTTTGTTCCACAGCGGGACCCGCAACGGAAGAGAAAAGCAACCGGGTGTAGGGATGCCGGGCGGTTTGGTAGAGGTCCGCCGCCGGGGCTTCCTCCATGAGTTCCCCCCGGTACATGACCCCTATGCGGTCGCAAAAATACGAGGCCGCCTTGAGGTCATGGGCAATGAACAGGAACGAGAGACTGCGCCGTGAACGAATGTCCAGGAGCAAATTCAGTATCTGTCCCTGAATGGAAACATCCAGGGCGGACACCACTTCGTCGCAGATCAGCAGGTCCGGTTTCATCAAGAGGCCACGGGCTATGGAAATGCGCTGCCGCTGGCCCCCGGAAAATTCCGCAGGCCGCCGTTCCAGATCCGCCGCGCTCAAGCCCGTTTCCTCAAGGATGTCCGCAGCTTCTTTCCGGGCTTTCTTTTCGCCGGGCCAGATCGAAGACCAGCGGTACCCCGATGTCAGGACATCATAGACCGCCATGCGGGGGTTTAGGGAACGGGCCGGGTCCTGGAACACATACTTTACCTTTTCCCGGTACTTTTTGAGTTCGCCCCGTTTCAACAGCCGCACATCACGATGATCATGATAGAGGATGCTCCCCCCGTCGCTCTCGTACATGCGTACCAGGAGCCGGGCGGTAGTGGTCTTGCCGCACCCGGATTCCCCCACCAGGCCGTAGGTTTCGTTTTCCCCTATGGCGAAGGATACGCCGTTCACCGCGTAGACAAAGCGGCCAAACCGGGCAAAGAAGCCCGCTTCCAGATTGAAGCGCTTTTTGAGGTTCTCGACCTTAATCACCGCCATACGGGGCCTCCCCATCGTAATACCGGGCGTTCATACGGACGCACCGCAATTCCCGAACCGCCGCCGGGCCACCGCCGCCGTTTCCTGAGTTAACCGCAACAAGCGGCGGTATGCCTGCTGCGCACTCAGGAGCGGCTTCGGGGCAGCGGGGGGCAAAGGGACAGCCGGGTTCCGGGTTCGCCGGGTCGGTAACCTTCCCAGGAATGGGGACCAGCCGTTGCTGGGAGTAGTGGCAGCCGAACCGGGGAGAAGCCTCCAGCAGGGCCCGGGTGTAGGGATGAAGGGGATGGGACACGATGGACTGGGCCTCCGCCGACTCCATCACCAGGCCGCCATACATGACCATGATGCGGTCGGAAATATCCGCCACAAGATCGATGTCGTGACTGATAAATATGATGGAAATGGAACGCCTGCGCCGCAGTGTTTTAAGGAGATTCACAATCTGCCGCTGTATGGTAACGTCCAGAGCCGTGGTTGGTTCGTCGGCGATAAGGAGTTTGCAGCCCTGGGCCAAGGCCAGGGCTATGCCTATGCGCTGAAGCTGGCCCCCGGAAAACTGGTGGGGAAAATTAGCCAGCCGTTCCCGGCCCCGTTCAAGCCCGGTCTCCAAAAGAAGGGCGGCGGCCTTCTCGTCCGATTCTTTCCGGCTTATCGTGGGATCGCTGTTACGGAAAGTTTCAAAGAACACCGCGGACATGTTTTGAAGCGGATCATAGGAACGACCCGGCTCCTGGAAGATCATCCCGATTTTCCCCCCCCGGTATTCCCGGAGCGCGTCGGCATCACGCCCCGTAAGTTCCGTTCCCCCGTAGCGTATGGACCCGGTTACCGAGGCGTTTTTGGGAAGCAGCGCGGGTATCGCCTGGGTAGAAACGCTCTTCCCGGAGCCGCTTTCCCCCACGATGCCCAGGATGCCGCCCCGTTCCAGCGTAAAGGACACCCTCCGTACCGCCTGTATGACGACGCGGGTAAAACCCCGGAGAACGGAGAACTCCACCTTAAGGTCCCGGACCTCAAGCAGGGGCGCTTGCGGCGCTTTCGCGTGTTCCTTCATTATTTCGCCCGTTTTCCCTTCTTGCTTCTCAATCTTCTCAATGCCCGCAGGCCCGGACTAAACACCGTATGGTAGGGATCGTAATAATCCCTCAGCGCGTCGCCGATAAAATTAAACGCCAGGGTTACGGCCAGGAGGAACCACACCGGATTGAGGAGCCAGGGGTAGTTTCGCAGGTTGCTCAGGGTGGAAATGTCCCGCTTGATGAGGGACCCCCAGCTTACCGCCGGGTCCACGATGCCCAGGCCCAGATACGAAAGGGTGGTCTCCGTCATGATGAAGCCCGGCACGCTCAAGGCTATACTCACGATGAGGAGGCTCGCTATTTGGGGGATGATGTGCCGGAAGATGATTACCACCGGGGGGATCATTTCCAGTTGGGCGTTCAGCACGAATTCTTCCCGCTTGATGGCGTGTACCATGCCCCGTATAGTCCGGGCGGAACCGGGCCAGCCCACGAGGGACAGGATCAGGGTTATCATCATGTAGGACCGGCCCGAATCCATGGTGGACGCAAGGAGGGAACGCAGAAAAAGTATCAGATAGAGGCCGGGGATGAGCATGAAGAATTCAGAAAAGCGCATGATGGTCCAATCGGTCATGCCGCCGAAGTACCCCGAAAGGCCGCCGAACAGTATCGCCAACACCAGGGATATGGCGGTAGCGATAAACCCTATGGTAAGAGAGATGCGGCTGCCATACACGATGCGGGAAAAAAGGTCCCTCCCCAGGTTGTCCGCCCCCATGAGGAAGGCGGGGTAGCCCCCCGGCGCGGGAGCAAAGAGATGCCGGTCCGAAGGAATGAGGCCCCACAGCTTGTAGCGTTCCCCCTTGCCGAAAAGCCTGATGCCCCCGTACTGCCCCCGGACCCGGACGTACCGCCAGTTGATGGTACTGATCACCCTGGCGCGCTGGGCCCGTATCTTCCCCTGGTAGAACCGCAGGTTCGGCGGATGATAGGTCATCTCAGGAAAGGTCGTGGTTGGGGAGTACGGGGCGATAAATTCGGCAAACCCCATCAGAAGATAGAGGGCGATGAGAACGGCGAGAGACGCCGCTCCCAATGGCCGGGCCTTAAGATAGGCGAGGAACCGCTTCATTGCCACATCCTTGTACGCAGGTTCCTCCTGCGCCGGTCGTATCCCCCCGCATCTCATTCTTTCCCATAGCGTATCCTTGGATCGACCAGGGCCAGGATTATGTCCGCCAGGACCATGCCTAAAAGGACCAGGAAGGAGATGAACATGAGGTTTGCCAACACCAGATTGATGTCTTCCTGCAAGACCGCCTCGTACATGAGCCGGCCTATGCCAGGATAGGCGAAGATGATCTCCAGGATGAGGGAGCCTGAAAACAGGCTTGCCAAAAGATTGGCGCTTCCGGTGATGTAGGGGTTCAGGGTGTTCCTGAAGGCGTGGTTAAAGTATATCCGCCACTCCCCGATGCCCCGGGAACGGAGGCTCGTGATGTAAGGCTGTCCCAGTTGATCCAGCATGGTTGCCCGTATCATCCGCAGGGTCCCCCCTATCCCTCCCAGAAAGGATGCCAGGAGGGGAAGGAAGATGTGGTGGGCGTAGGAAACGGCGAAACGTCCCGGAGCGGAAGCAAAGGGAAAGGGAGGATAGGCGGTTACCGGGAAGAGGCCGGTTACCGACGCGAAGAGCTGCAACAGGATGAGGAGCAGTATCCCCGGAAAGGCGTGGAGTACCAGGGCGAAGAAGGTTACCGCCAGGTCCGCAACGGTTCCGGCCTTGGTGGAAAAGTAGACCCCCAGCAAAAACGAGAAGAAGGTGATGAGGATCAGTGAGATGAGGTTGAGCAGCGCCGAATTCGCCATGCGGGACGTGATGAGAAACGACACCGGAGCCCTGGAGATGAGGCTGGTCCCCAGGTCGCCGTGGAACACCCTGCCCAGCCAGTGGAAATACTGGACATAGAACGGCTGATCCAGACCCAGGGCGGCCCGCCGTTCTTCAAGCTGTTCTAGGTTCAGGACATCCCGGTCCTGTCCCGCCCGGCCCTGATCCTCGCTGAAAAGCCGCTGCATCATGATCTGATCCACGATATCGCCGGGGGCAAGCTCCATAAGACCGAAAATCGCGAAACCCAGGACAAAGAGCGTTACCGCCATCGTGATGACCCGGCTCGTAATGTACGATGCCAGAGGCGTTTTCCGTTTAAAAACGTAGAAGAGCCGCGTTACGACCGCCGCGATCCCGGCTAATCCGGGTCTCCGCCCGGACTGAGTTTCCCCGGCTCTCATCCCCTTCATGGCTTTAGGAACAGATGGGTTGTTTCAAACCCGTTGATGTTGTCAAAGTACACGTTTGACTGATCCCACCGGTCCCGGAGCGCGGCAAAGCTGCGGGGCCTGACCAGGAAGATCACCGGACACTGTTCCAGGATGATCTCCTGATATTCGTCCCAAATCGCCTGGGCTTTTTCCCGATCTATCGTATACGCGCCCTCGTTGTACAGATAATCGATCCGGGCCTCCCAGGGAGTGGCGGGCTCTTCCTGGAGGGGATACCACATGTGGAGGTTTCCCGTGGAAGGCCAGACGTTGCTGCCCTGAGTGGGGAAGATATTCGATCCCGAAAGCCCCATGATCATGGACTGCCAATCATAGGTCCCGAACAGTTGTTCCACCATCTTCTGGAAATCAAGGGTCCTGATGTTCACCTTGATTCCCGCCTTCGAAAGTTCATCCATAATAATAGAAGCGATGTCGGTAGTGATGGAACTGTCGGAGCGTATGGTTAGATCGAATTCCACCACCCGGCCCTTGTCGTCCCGCAGAACCCCCGCGCCGTCCCGGCTGAATCCGGCGGATTCCAGGAGCGAAAGAGCGCCGGACTGATCGTAGAGGTACCGGAGTTTAATGCCGCCGTTGTAATACGGGTTAGGTTCAGGGAAGAAGTCGAGCTTAGGTTCCGCAAGCCCCCGGTATACCTGACTGATGATCCGGTCCCGGTTCAGGAGGCAGCTCATGGCCTGACGGAATTCTTTTTTGGTGAACCACTCGTAGTACGGGGCGTCCTGGTTTACCGGGTTCTGATTGAAGAGCCACATGCTGGCGCCCAGGGCGCCTTCCGCGTTGAACACCGTATAATCGGTACGGAAGTTCTTTCCAAAAAGGCGCTGGAAGAAACCGGCGATACCGGTTTTGGCTTCCCGGGACCGCTTGTTGACCAGCTCGTCCAGGTCCTCCGGGCGCGGGCCGTAGGATTCAGTATCTCCCTGCTTGAACAGGAGGAGCCGGGTGTTTTCGTCCGGGATAATCCGGGCGATTTCTTCTTCGTAAAAGGGAAGGGAAAGACCGTTCCCATCCTTCTCCCAATAGGCGGGATTCCGCTTATATACCAGCCGCTGTTGAGGGGCGTATTCGACAAGATGCCATTTTCCCATGGAAGGGATGGCCTTAGGATCGGTTTCCACGCTGAAAAGATCCAGTACGCCCTGAACGCCCCGTTCCCGTTTCGCTTCCTCATACCCCATGCGGGGGGCTATGTCCCGGTTGGTCGCAAGGAGGGGATCGGCCACGATGCGGGGAAAATGAAAGGCAAAGCGCCGGTCGTCAAGTTTTTCGATAGCAACCCGCTCCTCTGTCCCGTCCGGCATGGTTACAAACTGGCTGTTATAGGTGGAACTATGAAAATCCGGGTCCCCCTCAATCTCGTTGTACCAGAAGATGATGTCGTCGCTGGTAACCGGGACCTTCTTGTCCGATTCATGCCAGGTCCAGGAGAGATCGCCCCGGAGGGTGCAGATCACGTCCAGGGTTCCCGCGTCTTCGTCCACGATGATCTCCGCCGAAGCGCAGCGGGGCTTCCATTGCCGTGCAACCGGATCGTAATCAAAAAGGTAATCCTGCATGGCGCCTACCACGGCTCTGGTGGAACTGTCCCCTTCGGACACCTGGATATTGAAACTTTTGGGGTCCGCACTGACAACGCCATTCCAGGTTCCGCCCAGCCTTCCGGGGACAAATTCCTCGCCCTGCCAGGGTTTGCTCACGGTTTTGGCGAGAATATCTTCCAGACCCTCAAGCCCCAGGGCATTAATATCTTCTTCCGACAGTTCCTCGTTCCCGGAACAAGCGACAAAAGAAAGGGAAAAGAGGATACATAAGCCCAGAATGGGAATACATCGTTGTTTCATGGGTTTATCTTAGCCGCCGAGGGGAGGGGTGTCAATTAATCGGGCAGCCCGGCGGGGCTCCGCCCCGAACCCCGCCGGGGGCGCCGCCCCCGGACCCCTGGCCTCCCGGCGGGGTGGCGGGGCAGAGCCCTGCGGGGTCCGGGCAGCGTCCCGCAGGGTGCGGGCAGCGTCCCCAGGTCTGGAACTTCAAGACCCAGGTCTGGAAGTTCCAGACCTGGGTACGCCGCCCGCACCTCGCGGGCTTCTCCCTGCTCCCTGCGGGGCTCTGCCCCGCACCCCGCCGGGGGGTTTCGAACCCCCCAGACCCCCCATAAAAAAGGCGAGGGGATACCCCCGAAAAATTTTCCGGGGGTATCCCCTCGCCCTTTTTTGTGGGGGGTCTGGGGGGCCGGGGTCCTTCGGACCCCTGCCTCCCAGCAGGGGTCCGGGGGCGGCGCCCCCCGCGGGGTTCGGGGCGGCGCCCCGCAGGGTCCGGGCAGCGTACCCGGGTCTGAAACCACCAGGCCGGTCTCCGCAGTCTGCGGACCGGCCTTCCAACGTGCTAAACCCCGCCCCGCAAGGGCGCGGGCGGGGAACCGCTTTCCCTGGCCGCAGCCGTGGGGGGTCATGGAAAATAGAAATTTCACGGGGAGCCCCCGCGATGCCGTAAGTCTATATGCTGTAAAGAATTAGCGAAAAAAAGGCCGCCGAAAATTCCAAAAATAGAATGCAAAAAATTGCGAGGAAATCGGGAGAAACTGCGAGTCCCGGTACTGGCGTTAAAACCCCTTCAAATGGCTTCAAACCCCTATAAAAGCCTGATTTTAGGTCTTTTGAGCGGTAAATTTGATACAACCCGGGGAACAGCCCCGGCACTCCCTCCAACCTGATCCATCCCCAATACTCTCAAAGGTAGGAACTGATAAGGCCGTTATCAAAAAGGTAGGAACCAATCGCGTAAGTCTATATAATATAAAGACTTAGCACATCGTTAACCGG
>JAITLF010000276.1 GCA_031278025.1 Treponema sp. | reverse complement strand
TAGTTTTACCGTCAAGGGGCATTTTCACACCTCTCCGCTATTTCTTCGTAGTAACGAGTTCCGAATTGGCCGGAGCGGAATTTGGCGTCGCCGATGATCCACTTCTGCCGGCCCCGGTTGGTGCTGATCCCCCCGATAACCAGTTCGTCCAGCGCCCGGCTCATTTTGGCAAGGGCGCGGCCGCGGTTACTGTCGTGGACGATGAGCTTGGCAAGCATGGAATCGTAAAAGGGGGGTACGGTACAGCCCTGGTAGAGGGCGCCGTCGAAACGGACGCCCGGGCCGCCGGGTATTTCCAGATGGGTAACTTTTCCCGGGGACAGGGTGTTGATCCGGCACTCGACGGCCCAGCCGGAAAGGGCCGTCTTGCCCGGTTCAAGTTCCATGCGGCCGGCCGCGCAGGCGAGGATCTGCTCGCGGACAATATCCGCGCCGGTGACAAATTCGCTTACCGGATGCTCTACCTGGAGCCGGGCGTTTACTTCCATGAAGTAAAAGTTTTCCCCCTCGACAAGAAATTCAATGGTGCCTGCCCCGGTGTACTTTAGCTCCCGGAACAGGTTTACCGCCCCCTCCGCCATACGGGCGCGCATCGTTTCCGTTACCCCCGGCGAGGGGCTTTCCTCGATAAGTTTCTGGTGGTTCTTCTGCACGGAACAGTCCCGCTCTCCCAGAACGGCGACGCTGTTCCCATCGGCAAGAATCTGGAGTTCCACGTGCCGGGGGTTTTCCAGGTAACGCTCGATAAAAACCGTGCCGTCCGCGAAATTTGCCTCGGCCTCGGAGCGGGCAATGGCAAGATTTTCGGCAAGCTCCTCCGCCCGCCGGACAACGCGCATCCCCCTGCCGCCGCCGCCCGCCGCCGCCTTGATGATCACCGGAAAACCAAGTTCCTTTACCGCTTTGGCGGCGGCCGCCTCCGAATCCACCGCCCCGGCGCTTCCGGGCGTAACGGGGAGGCCGAATCTCCGCGCCGTGTCCCGCGCGGCTACCTTGTCGCCCAAAAGCTCGATGGTTTCCGGGGCCGGGCCGATGAAGATAAGCCCCTTGTCCCGGACAAGCCTCGCGAATCCCGCGTTTTCCGACAGGAACCCTACCCCCGGATGAACGGCCTCGCAGCCCGTGCTGATCGCCGCCATAATGAGGTTGTTCCGGTCAAGGTAGCTTTGCGCGGAGGGGGGCGGCCCTATACATACCGCCCGATCCGCGAGGCGCACGTGGAGGCTGTCTTTATCGGCTGTGGAGTAGACCGCTACGGTTTCTATCCCCATTTCCCGGCAGCTCCGGATGATCCTTACCGCGATTTCCCCCCGGTTGGCGATCAATAGCCGCCGGACGGGTTTAGAGCCGCCTGACTTCAAAGAGCGCCTGCCCGTATTCCACGAGGTCCCCGCTTGCGGCCTTTACATCGAGAATCTCACAGTCAAACTCAGCCTCAAGGTGGTTCATCATCTTCATGGCTTCCAGGATGCAGAGGGTATCCCCGGCCCTGACCCTGCCGCCCGCCTTGACAAAGGCCGGGGCGTCCGGTCCGGGCGCGGCGTAGAATGTGGCTACGATGGGGCTGGTGATAATTTCCCCGGCGGGCATTGTACCCGGAGGCGCGGAACCCGGCGCGCCGCTTCCCGCAGCCTGCAATCCCAGGTGGACCGGCGCGGGGGCATGGCCGTCCTGCGCGGGCGGGGCCGGCGGCGGAACAAACGGCGCGGTTACAGACCCGGCGATCTTCAGCGCCGCTTCCTTGCGGAAAACTATGTGCAGCGGGCCTTCCTCTATGTCAAGTTCCGCGATATTCGCGGCGGAAAAGCTCTCCAACAGTTTTACTATTGATTCATCAACCGCGGTAGGTTTGTCACTCATACTGATCTAAAACTCCTGTTACTGCCCATATCGCGCAGTAATTCATGTTACGCAAGTTTTTACTGTTACCGCGCCTCCGGCGCATTGCGGGGGGTAGCGGAAAAGCGTTTTTGCCGTAAGGGTGTGGCGGCAAAAACCTTTGGAGCGCAGGGGGGCCGGAAAACGGCCGCGCCGGATAACACCCGCCGTACGGTAACAGGCCCCCCTCCTAAATAGCCAAAGGATCAACATCCTCGTCGTAGTTTATCCCCGGCACGTCAAAGCCGTGGGCTTCAAGAAAATCGTGCTTAAAGCCCGCGATGTCGCTTACTTCGAATATATTCGCCTCCGTGGCCCTTCGCATCCGTTCCGCGGTCTCCCTCTGCACGTCTTCCCGCATTTCCCGGTCGTCGATGCGTATGCGGCCCTCCTCGTCCGCCGGCGCCTTTGCCGGATCGGCGGCGGCTTCGGCAGTGTAGAGCCTGTCCCTGAAGAGCCGGGTTATCTGTTCGATGCAGCCTTCGTGGAGGCCCTTTTCCTTCATCACTTTGAAGAGGCAGGAAACGTAAAACGGGATGATGGGGATCACCGCGCTTGCCCGCGTGACCAGCGCCTTGTTCACCGACACCCAGGCGCGCCGCGCGGAATTGCCGCCCGCCGCGAACCTGGCGTTGATCGCGCGTCCGGCCCGTTCCAGGTCTTCCTTGGCCCTGCCTATGGCGCCGTTTTTGTAGATGGGCCAGGAAAGTTCCGGGCCGATGTAGGTATAGGCTACGGTTCTGGCTTCCGGGGAAAGGACGCCCTCCCGGTCCAGGGCGTCGATCCAGAGTTCCCAGTCC
Organism: Treponema sp.; assembly: GCA_031278025.1. Next base: position 4,006 of record JAITLF010000276.1, on the reverse strand, counting down.
TCGCCGCCCATCACCTTGATCGTGGCGGCTATCTCTTCTTCCGTGGCCGGTTCGGCCCGGGCTTCGAACAGCTTCCCGGTGAGCATGTCCACCGTGGTTCCGGAGTAGGAGCCGCCTATGGGCTTGATCACCGACTTGTACATTACCCCGTCTTCGGGGTCCGTCCTCACCGGAGAGGCCAGGGAGTAGATGACCAGGTCCGCCTGCGCGGGGAGCTTCGCCTCCGCGGCCGTTTCGCGGATCGCCCGCGCGGCCCGGGCCTTCATTTCGCGGGAAAAGGCGTCGCCGTCCAGGGTTCTGTGGGGAAGTCCCGCGGCCGCGGCTTCGGCGTCAAAGGCGGCGTTGTTGTACCAGCCCGGGGTCCCGGTCTTTGCGGCGGAAGGGGCCTTTTCAAAGGAAATGCCCACCGTGGCCGCGCCGTATCCGAAGGCCGAGACAATACGGCTTGCCAGGCCGTAGCCTGTGGAACAGCCTATCACCAGGACCAGTTTCGGCGCGCCGTCAGACGCGCCTTCCCCGGCTTTGGCGGCAAAATTCTTCTTTACATACTCAATTTCGCCCCGTACCACCTTCGCGCAGCCCTTGGGGTGGCTGTTAAGGCAGATATTGTTGCGAATCATGGGTTTCAGGATCATGTCCAACTCCATTATGACAAAATAAGAAAAAGTGTCATTATAAATATAAGCTTTTGGAGGGAAATGTCAAGGGTGAAGACCGCCGGGGTGTGTTACACAAAAATGCGGGATGCGGGCCGGACGTAAGCCGCCTACTTCTTCTGTTTGCCGGCCGGTATCCAGTGTGACATTACCCGTTCAAGTTCCGGCATTTCTATGGGTTTGGACAGGAAGTCGTTAAAACCCCTTTTGAGAAAAAATTCCTCCATGCCGGAAATCGCGTTTGCCGTTAGTATTACAATGGGTACCGGCGAAGCCTCCCCCCGCGCGGCTTCCAGTTCGCGGATCTTTGCCGCAGTCTCTACCCCGTCCATTTCCGGCATAATGTGGTCCATGAAGACCAGGTCGTAACGGTCGCGCGACATCAGTTCCAGCGTCTCTTTTCCGCCGGTACAGAGGGTAACCTGCGCCTCGTAGGGGGAGAGCAGCTGCTCCGCGATTTCCAGGTTGATGGAAATGTCGTCCACAATAAGTATCTTCGCGTCCGGCGCGGTAAACGCGGCCGCTGTCTTTTCCACCGGAGATTCCTCCCCGCCATTGCCGTTCAAAAGTCTTGCCAGGGAGATCGTGTGAACCGGCAGTTCCATGATTTGTACTTCGGGGTATCCGACAACGGTAATTTCCGGATCGGCCAGGATCGGATCGTAGGTTTTTTCACCCTGAAGTTCCTGAAAGAAATTGTTTTCGTCCGTAGTAATAAGGGCGGGCACGGCCAGATTTTCAAAGGAGTAGCGCAGAGAATCCGCCAGAACTTCCTGTTTTATCAGGACAAGCGCGTTCTTTTTTTCCGGGTTCGGAACGCGGGCAAGCGGGGCGGATCCAAGCACTTTTTGCGGTATGATCGCGGTAAAGGTACTGCCTTTACCGTAAGTTGAATCGATCCGTATGTCTCCGCCCATAAGCCGGCAGAGATTCCGGCTTATGGCGAGTCCCAGGCCCGTTCCCTCGATCCCCCTGTTACGGTGGGTATCGAACTGCTCGAATTCGCGGAAAAGATTCTCCATATCCCCGGGCTTGAGCCCGATGCCGGTATCTTCGACGGAAAAAGCCAGGGTAATGGAATCCGGGCTGTCCGGAACACCGGCTTCCGGCCGGCCGCTTTTCCTGTCCGGGATCGCGGCGGCCGAAAAAATAACGTGCCCTTCCATGGTGTATTTTATCGCGTTGGAAAGCAGGTTGAGCAGTATCTGCCTGATGCGCAGTTCGTCTCCCTCAAGTTCATTGGGAAGGCCGCCGTCAATGTTGACGGCAAAAAACAGGGACTTTTCTTCAAACTTTACGCGGATAATATTGATACACTCGTTCAAAAGCTTGTCCAGACGGTAGGCGGCGTTAACGATGTCCAGTTTGCCGGCTTCTATTTTGGAAAAGTCCAGTATTTCATTGATAAGCGCAAGAAGGCTGTTGCCCGCCTGTTTGATGTTACGGACATTTTCATAGACAAGCGGGGAAATGTCTTCCCGGAGTATCAATTCCGCCATTCCCAGGATGGCGTTCATCGGGGTACGGATCTCGTGGCTCATGTTGGCGAGGAAGCCGCTTTTTGCCTTGGAAGCGGATTCGGCGATAAGTTTTTGTTCCTCAAGCTCGGCGGTACGCTCCTTTACCGCCTTTTCCAGAGAAACATTGGACTGTTCCAGGGCGCGGTTAAGGTAGTGGAAACGCCGTATCAGGATTAGGGTTGTGCCCAGCGCGAAGATCAAAAAACCATAGACGGACAGGCTAATGCCCAAATGCAAAACAAGGGAATTGTATATGTCGAAAATGGTGGTGGCAAAGAGTATCATGGTGCCGATAATGACGTTGCCCAGAGAGGAACCGATTAACTGCCTGCCGTAAAAGCCGGCGAGAGAAACGGAAGTGCCGGAATCCTTCCACTGCCGCCTTGTTGAATACAGGAAAAAACAGAAAATCCTGTAAACGACAATGTAGATAATATAGCCAAGCGCGGTAACCTGCCAGAAAATCAGCAGGTATTCGGAAAGCTCATCGTAAAAGACAATAACTGCCAGTGCGCATACGGCGATGATGGCGCCGTATATTTTTGAAACCCGGGAAAGCCTCTGAATGGTCATCTGTTCAAAGAAACAGCCAAGGGCTGTTGTAAGCAGAAAAACTGAGCAGTATTCAGTTCGTACTATTATTGATGTGTCGAATATGTAGGAATAAACCGCGTAAGTCCTGGCGAAATTGTAGGCGCCCAAAAGAAAAGTAGCGATGCCGAAATAGAAGTTGTAAAATTCCCCGCGGCGGCCGAGCCACAGGGCTAAATGGTAAATTCCCAGAAAACAGTATACCGCGGAAAAGGCAATTACCGGAGTTTCGTTGTAACGTTTCTGTATATCAAGGTAGTTTCCGATAAAGTAGGAAGAAGTGTAAAAGAATCCGGTAATTTCGGAATTGGGCTTTCCCAGTATACGCACGGCCAGAATGTTGGTTCCGGTCCTGAAGAACATCAGCCGTACCGGAAAGAAGAGATGCCGCATACGGCGGGAATAACGGATTTCACCCCGCTCATCCAGGTATATCTCGTTTCTGAGTTCCTCGCCGTTCAGGTAGATCGCCCAGTTATCCCCCACTCCTTCAAAAAATATCGCCGGAATAAACGTCCTGTCCATGTTCATGATCCATGCCGCGCGATCATCAAGATTAAAGGTAAAGAGAAGCGTGTATTCCTGAACGGTTTCCCGGAACAGGGAAAAAAAGGTATTTTTGGGAAAATCCTCAAACCCGATGTTCCGCATGATGAGCCTCTTCTTTTCCAGGGGGCCGTAAGGGTCAACCCTGATCCATCTGCCGTCTTCCGCGGCCGGAAGCGTCAGGGTATCCCGAAGGTCAAAGCCCTCTCTGGCGTAAATGGGGTACTCTCTCAGGTTAATTGAAGAAGGCGGGCGCGGGGCGGGCGCTCCGGTTCCGGAGCTGTTCTCTCCGTCTACCCCGGGCCGGGCGTATATCGATCCGGCCTGCGGCAGTAACAATACCGCGAGGAAAAAAAGCCGGAACAAACGCATCTTTCGCATACTATTAATTATGAGAAATATCCCCCCCCTGTCAAGAAACGCCAAAAAATCCTGACCGCCTCACCAACCACAACGGAGTAGTCGGACCGGGCTATCAGCCCTTTGGTCTGGCAATGATAGGAATATTCACGTGCCGCCATTCTGCGTCACGGCATTGCCCGGGGACTCCGCGTGTCCTCCTATAGCGAAAGGACCTTAATGCCGCGACCAGGCGGGAGCGGCTTCCCCGCCTCCTTTGTTAAAGCACCGGAGAACAGGAAAAAGTTCTGAAAGTACGCTACGACTGAATAGTTACGAAAAAAACAGAAGAAA